>CAJMPM010000168.1 GCA_905215225.1 uncultured bacterium | reverse complement strand
TACCCCATCCCAGCACGTGCAAAAAACTGAGTATTCTGCAACGTAACCACGCCAGCACCGCCGCGGGTGGGCAAAACTGTAGGGCGCCGTATCATTCTAAGTCCCGACATGGCGAGAATGACGCGCCCCTGCTCCGGAAAACGGCGAAATCTGACTCAGAACGCTCGCCAGGGATATCAGAAGGCCACCGTTGGCGACGTCGAATCATATGCAGACAACTCGAACTGCAGAATACTCCAAAAAATGCACGGCGCACCCCATGGGACCCATTGCCGCATGGCAGGAAACAGGCCCACGGCATCCTCTGGATGCATTCCCAAGGAAATCACATTTGAACTAGCAATCGGATACGGCAAACAAAAAGGGCCCCGAACGTAGTTGCTCGGGGCCCTTGGTTCACCTCGCTCTAGCGGGCGATGCGTATGTTACTTGCGCTTGCCGCCGCCGTCACCGGGGCGACGGGAGCTGCCGCCGCGCTTGCCGCCACGGCTGTTGCCGTAGCTGCCACGGTTATCGCGCCCGCCGGCGCGGCCGCCACGAGAGCCGGCCTGGTTGCCGCCACGACCACCACGATAGCCGCCGCGACGCTCCTCGCGGGTATCGTCGTAGTTGCGCCAGTCATCGCGACGATCGCGGCTGGCACGCGGATCACGGCGATCGCGCGACTCACCAGAACGGCCGGCGCCTCTGCGCCCGCCATTACCGCGAGCACCCTCGCGACGCTCGCCGCCGCGGCTACCGCGCTCTTCAAAGCGCTTGCCGCCACGGGACGCACCGCCACGGGCACCTCGCTCACCGCGGCCCTCGCCGCCGCGACGCTCATCGCGGCTACCGCGCTCGTCATCACGACCGGAACGACGGCGGTCGCCCGCACCGCGCTTGCCACCGCGCGAACCGCGGCCCTCGTCCTCGCGCTCAACACGACGACGGCCACCGCGATCCTCGTCCTCGCGGCGATGGCGATGAGCCTCGCCCTGGAACTGTTTGGCACGGCGCTCGGCACGGTTGCCGCGCGGGGTCTGCTCGACAGCACCGCCGCGCTCCTCGGCAGCCACCTCGCGGGCCACGCTCTCCACAGCCTCGTCCACGCGAGCCTGAACGCCCTCGCGCACGCGGGTCTTGCCGCCGCGCTTGGGACGGCTCGGACGCTCGCCGTCGCCGCGGCGCTCGTCGCGACCGCGGTTGGAACGACCGGCCACATCACCGTAATCGTCGCCGTTGCGCTTGCCGTCGCGACGCGCCTGCTCAAGCTTCTTCTTGCTCTTGGACTTGCCGCGCTTAGTCTTCTTCTTCACCTTAAAGGCCGCAGGGTCGCGCTCGGGATCAACCGCAGGCGGGTTGGGACCCACATGCAGGTCGCCGGCCTCGTAGATGTCGGCCGTCTTGTCCATGAGCTTCTCGATCTCGTAGAACTCATCGACGTCCTGCTCGGTCACAAACGTGATGGCCCAGCCCAGCTCGCCGGCGCGGCCCGTACGCCCAATACGGTGGATGTAGTCGGTCGGCTCGGCCGGCACGTCAAAGTTCACAACGTAGCGCACGTCGCTAATGTCGATGCCGCGGGCAAGCACGTCGGTTGCCACCAGCACGTCGACGGTACCGTCGCGGAAGGCCGAAAGCGCGCGCTCGCGCTGGGCCTGGCTGCGGTTGCCGTGAATCGCGGCGGCCTTGATACCCTTGCGCTCAAGGCGACGGCAGCAGCTGTCGGCACGGTGCTTGGTACGCATAAAGACGATGGTGCGCTCCGGGCCCTCCTTTTTGAGGAACTCGGGCAGCAGGTTGTTCTTGGCCTCGATGGACACCGGGAACACAAACTGGTCGACGGTGTCGGCGGTCGACGTGGCGGGCGCGATCTCCACGCGGGCCGGGTCGCTCACCAGGTCGGTGATCTCGCCCACGGCCTCCTCGTCGAGGGTCGCCGAGAACAGCAGCGTCTGGCGCTCGGCCGGTGTCTCGCGCACAATACGGCGAACGGCGGGCAAAAAGCCCATGTCGAGCATGCGGTCGGCCTCGTCGAGCACCAGGACCTTAACCTCGTCCAGGTGGCAGGCGCCCTGCTCGATCAGATCGACCAGACGGCCCGGCGTGGCGACCAGAATGTCGCAGCCGTACTTGAGCGCCGCGGTCTGCGGCTTGTAGCTCACGCCGCCCACGACGGTCACGGCAACATGGCCGGTGACGTCGGCGATCTTGCTCGCGACCTCGTCGATCTGCTGGGCAAGCTCGCGCGTGGGGGTGATGACGAGCATCACGGGGCCGCGACCGTTGCCCTCGGGCTTTTTAGCACCGCGACAGCGGTTGCGGCCGCCGCGCTCGCGCACGGGCTTGGGAGGAGCGATGTGCTCCAGATTGTTCATGGTCGGCAGCAAAAAGGCGGCCGTCTTGCCGGTGCCGGTTTGAGCGGCGGCAAGCAAGTCGCGGCCTTCGAGCACCACAGGGATCGAACCGGCCTGCACGGGCGTCGGCGCCGTGTAGCCCAGGTTCTCGATAGCACGGAGCATCTCGTCCGAAAGTCCCAGCTCGTCAAAGGCGGGCAGGCTCTCGGTAGCGGACTCGACGGCCTGGGCAGCATTGGCCTCATCGGCGGCATCGAAGGCAGCCTGGGTCATGGCCTCGCGGGTCTCGTCCAGAATCTCGGCGTCGGTGACGTCGGATACAGAATTACGCATATGTTGTTGTTCCTTATCTGCACGCGCAATGGGCACGGCATGCGGCCGCGCGGGCGTGCTTGGTAGTGCGCTAATACATACAAAAACAGGTGCGCACAGAGAGGACGTTGCTCAGCACGCTGGCGATCGCTTTGGCAGCCCTATCACGCGCCGTCCAGACGCAGCAGCTCTAAGCGATGGAGCAGATTCGCCGCCGGTTAGTATACCCGTACTCCGTATGCCCCCACGTAAACCACAGATGACGAGGCGGACGGGGCGGGTCTGGACCGATTGTCTCAATCTGTAACAGTTACGAGACAAAACCGGGTCTACACGTTACGGATCGAGACATTCAGTCAGCCCCTTGGCTAACATCTCGATCTGTAACAGTTACCGAGTAAATCGACCCGCAACTGTTACAGATCAAGACAAACCAATCCGTCTGAAGACAACATCTCGATCTGTAACAGTTACGGAGCAAAACCAGCCCCAGATGTTACAGATTGAGACAGTTGAGTTGTCTGCCGAGGAACAATCTCGATCTGTAACAGCTAGACCCCATATCCCCCGCCAGATGTTACAGATCGAGACAAACGTGCCGAGCACCAGGCCCGACAGGCAACGAAAAGGGCCGGACGTCCAGCCATCACAACAGGAACGTCCGGCCCCGTCAAACATCAACTAGGGAAGCTGGACCAACAGATCGCAGCCTCTACTCTGCGTCCGGATCCTTAAAGTTCTTGGGATCCAAGACCATGCAGGTATAGGTGATGTCGTGCTCATCGTCGGGAATGGGCTCAAACCCGTTCTTACCAAAGAAGTCGATGAGCAGATGCGCGAGCTTGATCGGATCCGCATCAGGATCATCAAAGAGATATCCGCTCAGATCCAGGAATGCAGGCTGCTGCTCGCCCTCGCTCTCCCAGTATCCCAACAGGGCGTCGTGTACCAGGCGTGCGCCATAGCCGTTACCGCGGTAGTCGGGGTCACCATCCACCTGGCTCAACCACGTCGACGTTTCCTCGTTGAGTGGGTGCTCCGTAACGGCATCCGGCAGATCGGGGTCATCCGCACCGCCCGTCACGCAAAAGCCGACCAGCTCATCATCGGCAAAGACGCCCCAGAGGCTGCTATTCTCCTCGTCCTCGTCCTCAACAAAGTCCGCGTACTCGTCATAGACCTCGTAGCCCGGCTGCTCGTCCAGATCGACCATATCGTCGACGTCGTCGGGACCCAAAGCCCTTTCTTCAACTTCAGCCATTGTCCTGTCCTTTCTCTCGCTTTCAGGACAACACGAGCATATGCCTCTGTTCAAACATTCCGTTGCGCAACATCCGCATTTTCCCCAAGCGAACCATT
>CAJMPM010000167.1 GCA_905215225.1 uncultured bacterium | reverse complement strand
GCCATCGCAGCCGCGTTCTACTCCACCGCAAAACCAGAGCGCCGCGCCGGCCTCAGGGCCATCCTTGTTCCCGCCATCATCGCCTCGGTGGTTTGCGGCGTTACCGAGCCACTCGAGTTTCTCTTTATGTTCACCCACCCCGGGCTCTTTTTTCTCTACGCCGTCTTATCGTCTTGCCTTGCCACAACCATGAATCTCTTTGGCATCGTCGGCATCTTCTCGGGCGGCCTCATGGAGATGGCAGCCTTCAACTTTATTCCGCTCATGCGCATGCATGCCGGTGCCTATCTTTTGGCGCTCGGTATCGGCCTTGCCTTTAGCCTCATCTTTTTTGTGAGTTTTCGAGCACTCATCTTGATCTATGACCTTAAGACGCCGGGCCGCGAGGATCATGTCGCCAATCGCGCGGCAATCGATCATTTAACGGGAAGCGGCTTTGCCAAAGAGCAATCTCCCAATGACGAGGTCAATAGTCAATCCGATCAAGATCACGTCCTCGCTGAGCGGGTAATTCAGCTTTTAGGTGGCGTTGGCAATATTGCGGGCGCAACCAACTGCGCCACGCGCCTGCGCGTCGAGGTCGCAGACCCTTCCATCGTTGCAGACAACGCGTCGTTTGTCGCGGCGGGCGCCAAGGGCCTCATCATTACGGGCAAGACCGCCCAGGTGGTCATCGGCATCTCCGTTCCCCGCGTTAAAGAGCATTTTGACCAGATCATGGGCCTCGAGCCGGGATTTGCGCCCACCGCCTCGGCCTCCCCTGCCGCCAGCGCAGCCCATACGCGCGGCGATATTTGCTTCTTCGATATCGACGGAACGCTCGCCTGGCAAGACCCTCGAGCGGCACAAGAGCTTCCCGAGAGCGAGCGTGACCTGTCCCCCTATCCCAACGAGGCGGTCTCGCAGGCCATCCGCGATTTCGTTGCAAATGGCAACATGGCCTTTATCTGCACAGGGCGCACCCTCAGCTGCATCCACCCCAAACTTCTTGAGCTGCCCTGGACCGGCATCGTCTGTCTTGCGGGCGGTTACGCCGAGATCAACGGACACGCAATTCGCGATCTGTCGATGACGCCCGGCATGCTGCAGCGCCTTGCCCCCTATCTTGAGCAATCAGGCGAGGTCATCCGCTTTGAGGGCCTCAACGGCGTCGTGCGCATGAGTGCCGCTGCCCCCGATGCCCCCGGCTACGCGCGCACCCTGGGCGACGCAGTCACGCAGCTGCAACATTACAGTGCCTACAAGATCTTGATGTCTACATCGCTCGCCAGCCGCATCGCTCAAGATAAGGCACTTGAGCCGCTGCTGTGCTTTAACGAGCTCGAACTCGAGGTAACCGAAATCTCGCCCCGCGAATGCACGAAGCGCGGGGGCATCCAGTCTGTACTCGACGCCCTCGATCCCCACCACGGAACCGTATACGGCATCGGCGACGCCAGCAATGACGTCTCGCTGATGAACGCCGTCGATGTCGGTATCGCCATGGGCAATGCGCCGGACTATCTCAAAAAGCGCGCCGACTACATCACCGACTCGGTCGACAAAGATGGCGTCGTCAAGGCGCTCGAGCACTTTAGGCTTATATAAGCAGCCGGCACGCGCACGCGTCCCGTTTCCCCAAATCGCCAAAACAGACGCGCCGGCAACTCCAATGTGGCAATATGGTATCTGCACACCGCAACGATGCAACCTAAGAAAGAATGCGAGAACCCGTGTCCAGTCCGTTTACCAGCTTTTTAGCCCAGCACTTTGACCAGATCAACGACTATCTGGCCACGTTCTTTGACGGACAGGCGACCTCTGCCGATATCGAGCGCTACCTGTATACCCCGCTCTCGACATTTACGGCCAATGCCGGCAAGCGCCACCGCCCGCTCATCTGCATGCTCGCCGCCACCGCGGTAGGTGGCAGCTTTGAGAGCGCCCGCAGCGCAGCGGCGGCTATCGAGCACTTTCAATCGGGAGCGCTTATCCATGACGACATCGCCGACAACGGCCAACTGCGTCGCGGCAAGCCCTGCATGCACCTTACCGAGGGCACGGGACTTGCCATCAACTGCGGCGATCTAGCGCTCACCATGGTCACCAAGACGGTTCTCGACGACCCCACGCTCGAGGCAGACGTGAAACTCCGTGTACTCCACGAGCTTACCGAGATGATCGTCCGCACCATCGAGGGCCAAGCGCTCGACCTGGGTTGGGTCCGTGACGGGCGCTTCGATATCTCGGTTGATGACTACCTGGACATGGCGACGCACAAGACTGCGTTTTACAGCGGAGCCACGCCACTTGCCGCCGGAGCCATTATCGGCGGCGGCAGCGATGAGCAAATCGAAGCGCTGCGCGCCTTTGGCCTGCACACGGGCCTTGCCTTTCAGATTCAGGACGACCTGCTCAACCTTGTCGGCACCAAGGAAGCCGCCAACAAGGACTTCCGCACCGATATCACAGAGGGCAAGCGCACGCTTGTCGCCGTACACGCCCTCTCTGATGAGCGCCACCACGACGAGGTCGAGGCGATTCTTTCCTCGGGCACCGAGGACCCCGCGCAGCTCGCACGCGCCGTGGAGATCTTCCAGGAGACCGGCTCCATCGAATATGCTCACGCCTACGCGCTCGACCTGACCGCTAAGGCCAAAGCGGCCATCGAGGACGTTTCGCTCGACCCGCATGCGCGCGAGCTACTCCTCTCCATGGCAGATTTCTTTGTGGAGCGCCTTAACTAGCGGGGGTTATAAAACCTGTCAGCAGCGTATTTAGGCACAACTTGCTACACTGTTGAGTGCATGTTTATGCATCCCTTTGCGTTGTCTATCCGACAGACGCTCAAATAGTACGAATGGTACGCCGAAAGGGGTTCGTTCATGGAACCTATTACAACGGGCATGCAAGGAGCAGCCGTCGAGGACGTGCAGTCTCGTCTCCTGCAGCTCGGCTACACGATTGATGCCGCCGAAGTCACCGACAAGTACTTTGGAGCCACCACTGAGCAGGCCGTCAGCACCTTCAGGCTCGACAGCGGCCTTGCTGCCGGTCATGCCGTCGATATCCCCTGCTGGAGCGCCCTTGTAGACGCTTCGTATAAGCTGGGCGACCGCACCCTCTATCTGCGCATGCCCAATTTCCATGGCGCCGATGTGCAGGCCCTGCAGCGCGCTCTCAACGTTTTGGGCTTTGCCTGTGGTGAAGACGACGGCTACTTTGGTCCGCATACCGAGGCCGCCCTGCAGCAGTTCCAGGAAAATGTCGGCCTGTTTGCCGACGGCATGGCCTTCCAGGACACCTACGCCTACATCAACCGCCTGCACCATGTGTGGGAGGGCAAGCCCTCGGTCACCGAAGCCGAGTCCCGCATCGGTTTTGCTCGCGCCGCCAACGTGCTCGAGCGTTTCCAGATTGCCGTTATCGGCGAGGACCCCATCGCACGCAGTGTTGCGTCGCGCATGTGGAATATCGCCACGGCAACGACCGACAACAGCGGCATGATGCTCTGCGACTCCGAGGTCCCAACCGACGTTGACCTGGTGCTCGAGATTGCAAGCGACGAGCTGCCCGCCGACGCCGCACCGCGCGCCACGATTGCCCTCGCCGAGTGCCACAACCTGGCCCAGCGCATCCGCACTGCCAATGTCGCCGCGCAGCAGAAGCCGGCACGCATTCGCATTGAGCTCACGGGCATGACGCGCTACAACGGCACCTTCACGGCCAGCGACGCGCAGACACTCGCCGTAC
Organism: uncultured bacterium; assembly: GCA_905215225.1. GTDB lineage: Bacteria > Actinomycetota > Coriobacteriia > Coriobacteriales > Coriobacteriaceae > Collinsella. The sequence goes on along the minus strand of CAJMPM010000167.1, from coordinate 282 downwards.
GCCTGCTCGATGGCGTTTGCGATGCCCTCGCAGATTAGGTAAACTAAACGAGTTGCTTTTGGGCAACACCACACATTGGGACGTAGTTCAACGGTAGAACTCCGGTTTTTGGTGCCGGCTGTTGGGGGTTCGAATCCCTCCGTCCCAGCCATTATAATTGAGCGCCCTGAGTCCATAACGGCCCAGAGCGCTTTCTTGTGGGCAAGCGGAGGGATTCGAACCCGCAAGGAATCTACCTATATAAGACAGCCGCCCCAAGATCGGAAGAGCACACGTCTGAAC
>CAJMPM010000166.1 GCA_905215225.1 uncultured bacterium | reverse complement strand
TTCCTGTTTAAGGCCTCTGAAGGCCCAAACAGGAACTATTCCACCGCAACTTATTTTGGGGGAGAGGATACAAGCTGGGCATACAATGGATGTCGTTGTGTTGAGCTTGCCAGGAGGTTGCTATGTGGGGATACGAGACGACGTTCTATCAGATCTATCCGCTGGGCTTTTGTGGAGCCCCGCGCGAAAACGCCGCGCCCGTTGCCGAGGATGAGCTCGCCCAGGCTGCCAACGCCGCGCCCAACCCCGATGCGCCCATCATGAAAATCGCCCAATGGGCCGACTACCTGCAGGAACTCGGTATTGGAGCTGTACTCATCAACCCGCCGCTTGAATCCGACAGTCACGGTTACGACACGCGCAGCCTGCGTCATATCGACCGTCGCCTGGGTGGGGATGCCGATTTTGCCGCCGTGTGCGAGACACTGCACGCCCATGGAATTCGCGTGGTACTCGATGCCGTCTTTAACCATGTGGGCCGTGGCTTTTGGGCCTTCCGCGATGTTCAGGAGCGCAAGCGGGACTCGCCGTACAAGGACTGGTTCCATATCAGCTTTGACGGTGACTCGTGCTATGGCGACGGCTTTTGGTATGAGGGTTGGGAAGGCCATTTTGAGCTCGTGAAGCTCAACTTGCAAAACCCTGCCGTGTTCGACTACCTGCTGGCGTCCGTGCGCCGTTTGTCCGAGGGCTTTGGCGTCGACGGTCTGCGACTGGACGTCGCCTATATGCTCGACCGCGACTTTATGCGCCGCCTGCATACTTTTACCCGTGAGCTCAAGCCCGACTTTGTGCTGATCGGCGAGACGCTCCACGGCGACTACAACCAGATCGTCAACGACGAGATGCTCGACTCCTGCACCAACTACGAGTGCTACAAGGGCCTGTACTCCAGCTTTAACTCGGTCAACATGTTCGAGATTGCCCATTCGTTGCATCGCCAGTTTGGCGGCGATCCGTGGTGCATCTACCGCGGCAAACACCTGCTGTCGTTTGTCGACAACCACGACGTGCCGCGCCTGGCAAGCATCCTCGCCGACAAGTCGTGCCTGCGTCCCGCCTATGGCATGCTCTTTGGCATGCCGGGCATTCCGTGCGTCTACTATGGCAGCGAGTGGGGAATTGCTGGCGAAAAGGGCGGCCCCGATGGCGACTGGGCGCTGCGCCCTGCGCTCGATGAGCCTGCGCCTAACGAGCTGACGGCGTTCATCACGCAGCTCGCGCACCTTCGCTCGGCCGACGACGCGGCGGCCCGTGCTCTCAACTACGGTGCCTATCGCAACGTGGTGATCCAGAACAAGCAGCTGCTGTTCGAGCGCGCCTGCGACGACGCGACGGTGCTCGTGGCGGTGAACGCCGTGGACGACCCTTACACCTTTGGCGCCGGCGAGCTCAACGGCTCCTTTGTCGACCTACTTGCCGACGGCGTGCTCACGGTCGAGCTAGCGGGCTCCCTTGAGCTTGCGCCCTACGAGGTGCGCTATCTGTTGAGGGCCTAGGCCATGGCGGCGTCCGACGAGGGCTATCAACATATTGAGCATGGGTTTGAGCCCGTGTTCGACCAGCACTCGCGTGTTTTGGTGCTCGGGTCGTTTCCCTCGGTGCTTTCGCGCGCCAATGCCTTTTATTACGGCAACCCCCAGAACCGCTTTTGGCGCGTGATGGCCGCGTGTCTCGGTGTGTCCGTGCCGCCCAACGAGGGCGACCTTTTGGCGGGCAGCGAGCCTGCGACGCTCGATGTCTCGATTGCCGCCAAGCGGGCCATGCTGCTGAACGGCGGCGTGGCCCTGTGGGATGTGATCGAGAGCTGCGACATTAAGGGCTCGAGCGACGCGAGCATTCGCAACGTTGTGCCGGCACATATCGAGCGCATTACCGGCGCAGCTCCCATTGAACAGGTGATATGCAACGGTGGTACAGCAGGCCGGCTCTACAAGCGCTATCTACAAGAACGCACCGGGCTGCCCACCATCGTTCTACCGTCGACAAGTCCTGCTTATGCCGCCTGGCGTCTGGAGCGGCTTGTTGAGCGGTGGAACGGCGCCGCTGATTGGCGGGCTTCTTCGATTTAGCAGTTTGAGTGTTTGGCAAGACGTCTCATAACGGCGTGCCAGATCGGTGTGGGCAGTGCAGGCTCGGTGCGCACCATGCCGTCGGTGTCGGCGCCGCCCGTTGCGGCGCCACCGAGCTTCTGCGCGTGTTCGACGGAACACCCCATGCGAACGGCGCCCACGAGCTTGTCCATGGCCTCCGAAAACGGTCGCCGCAAGAGTCCCATGCGCGGGGAGCGGCGAAGCGCCGCAATGCCGCTGCCGGCGCAGATGGCAACGCCGCCACACCACAATTGGTCCTGGCGTTCACATGCCTTGTGCAGACGAACGGCGGCCCCACGCGCCTGTTCAGCGCCCCCTTGTGCGGCTCGAATCACGGCATAGACACGCGTTCCCGTACCGCCAAAGCGATCGAGTATCTGCTCGACAGCGATCATGGCCTCATCATCAAATGCATCATCAACAGCGAGCACGATGCCATCGGCAACGCAGCCGGCATCGTCCGCCTCCAAATCAACCGGGTGGGGGAGTACGGTGTCGGAAAGCCGGGCATAGGCCGCGATGGCATCCTGCAGGTCCCAGAGCAAAAACTCAAGATCGGCGCTATCGGGAATGCTGATATACGCAATGGTTCGCAACGTTTTTGGTACATCGCCACGTGTGGTCGTCTCCATGCCGCCTCCTTTCCGGTTGGTTTCCGTTTAGGTTACACCGTCTGGCAGTGCCTCGCCGCGCTATCCTAGTGCAACCCTTACGAAAGGAACGCCATGCGTCTGCCCATGAACACCTCGCTTGCCACGCTCAAGCCCTCCGGCATCCGTCGGATTAACGCGCTCGCTGCCCAGTACTCAGGATGCATTGCGCTCGCGCTCGGCGAGCCCGATTTTCCCACGCCCGATGTGATTAGTGCCGAGGTGATCGCCGCACTGGACCGCGGTGACACGCACTATCCGCCCAACAACGGTCGCCCCGCCTTGCGTGAGGCGTTATCTGCCTACATGGGGGACGCGGGCCTTACGTTTTCGGCCGACGAGGTCATCCTAACCGACGGCGCGACCGAGGCCCTGTCGGCAACATTCATGGCTATGCTCAACCCCGGCGACGAGGTCATCATCCCCACGCCGGCCTTTGGCCTGTACGAGAGCATCGTCGTGGCCAACCACGCCAAAGCGGTCTTTTTGGATACGGAGCCTACGCAATTCCAGATTGACGAGGACGCACTTCGTGCCTGCGTAACGCCGGCGACCAAGGCTATCGTCATCTGCTCGCCCAACAATCCTACGGGATGCATCCTCGACGCGGCATCGCTCGACGCCGTGGCACACGTGGCGGAGCAGGCGGGCATCTACGTGGTCTGCGACGACGTATATAACCGCCTGGTCTACGTGGACGGCTACGAGCGATTTGCCCAGCGCCACCCGGAGCTACGCGAGCAGACGGTGGTCATCGAGAGCTTCTCCAAGCCCTGGGCCATGACCGGCTGGCGCTTGGGCTGGCTCGCAGCCGCAGCCCCCGTCATCGCCGAGATCGCAAAGGCCCACCAATACTTAGTATCGAGCGCCGTCTCTTTTGAGATGGACGCCGCGGCCCGAGCCCTGACCGTCGACCCAACCCCCATGCTCAAAGTCTACCGAGCCCGCCGCGAACGCGTGCTCGCAGCCTTAAACGCCATGGGCCTCGACGCAGTAGAGCCCGCAGGAGCCTTCTACACTTTCCCGAGCATCAAAAAGTTCGGCCTAACCAGCGAAGACTTCTGCATCAAAGCCATCAAAGAGGCAAACGTAGCCCTAGTCCCGGGCGACTGTTTCGGAACCGAAGGCCACATCCGCCTAAGCTACTGCGTCTCCGACCAAGATCTGGACGAAGGCCTCCGCCGCCTGTCCACCTGCATTTCAACCCTATAGCCCAACGGGACGCAACACATCAGCCCACAGACCCAAGCATTATGAGTGGGGCGCGCCGGCC
>CAJMPM010000165.1 GCA_905215225.1 uncultured bacterium | reverse complement strand
GCTACGGCATAACTTCGGTTGACTTGCTGCGCTGGGCGGCCGAGGACGAGAACGAGCATGCTAACGACAGCGACAACGACGAGGACGTGCCATCGGAGGACACCCATGAATGACACCATCAACCGCGTGATCGTCCCGGGCACTTTCGATCCCATCACCTTTGGTCACATAGACGTGATTCGCCGTGCCCGCCGCATCTTTCCCAGCGTGATTGTCGCCGTGGCCGAATCACAGGGTAAAAACGGCGTGGGCACCACCTTTATGCTTGACGAGCGCGTGGCGCTGGCCCGCGAGGCCCTCGGCGATTTGGCCGGCGTCGAGGTGCTGCCCTTCACCGGCCTCTTGGTCGATTTTGCCCGCGAACAGGGAGCAGGTGCCGTCGTTAAGGGTCTGCGCGCCATGACTGACTTTGAGTACGAGCTGCAGCAGGCCGACCTCAACTATCGCCTGGATAGCGAGCTGGAGTCCATCTTTGTCATGAGTGCGCCGCAGTACGGCTATATCTCGAGCTCGGTGGTACGCCAGATCGCTTCGCTTGGCAGCGACGTATCGACGTTTGTGCCGCCCAACGTGGTCGCAGCGCTCAAACATCGCTTTTCGTGACGTTTTATATTGCCTGGTGGCATGTGGTAAACTAACACGATGATATGTTACCTATGAAAGGAGACCGGATGCCGGGCGAGAATTTTCCTGGCGACAGGATCGTGAGTCTTGTCGACGAGCTCGAGGGGCTCATCGAAGAGGCTAAGACGCCGTTCGGCAAGAACGCCCAGATGAAGGTTATCGACGCCGACGTCTTCTTTAACATCCTCGATGAGATCCGCATGAGCTATCCCGAGGAGTGGCAGAAGTCCCGCCGTATCCTTAAGGAGCGCGAGGAGCTTATGGCTTCCGCCGCCGCTCAGGCCGATTCCATCATCGCCGATGCTCAGCAGCAGGCCCTCACCATTGCCGGTGAGCAGGAGATCGTCCGCCTAGCACAGCAGCAGGCCGACGACATCCGCGACCGTGCCCAGCAGTACGAGCGCGAGACGCGCTATGCCGCCGAGGACTACGCCGAGCAGGTCTTTACACATCTCGAGGAGAACCTTAAGAGCCTGACCGGCACCGTCACCCGTTGCCGTCAGCAGCTCAACGAGGGTGCCGCCCAGCAGAACGGTCAGTGGTAATGGCCGAGTTCCCGAGCGTAACCGTTGATCTTTCCGAACAGCTCGAGTTTCCCGGAGACTCATATCCGTTGACCGGCAAGGTCGATGTCGCCGCCTACACGGTGGGCGAGAAGGAGTACCAGCTGCAGGACGGCATTGCCTACGACGTGGTCTTTACCAACGCCGGTACCGGCGTTCTGCTCTCGGGCATGGTCCGCGCCCACGCCACCGGCGAGTGCGATCGCTGCCTGGAGTCCGCATCGTTTGATATCGCAGGCGAAATCGAGGAGTTCTACCTCTTTAACGAGCCCGAGGACCCCGAGGCCTACGAAGACGGCTACGAGTTGCTGGGCGAGGATCGCATTGTCGATCTGGGCGAGCCCATCAACGACGCGGTCGTCATGGACACGCCGTTCGTTGTCCTGTGCAAGCCCGATTGCCGCGGCCTTTGCCCCACCTGCGGCATCAATCTCAACGTCGAGCAATGCGATTGCGCCGCCAAGGCGGAGGCCGAATGGGCCGCTGCCACGGAAAATCCATTTGCAGCATTGAAGAATCTCAAGCTTGACGAGTAAAACTGTGGTAGTATCGCTACTTGCGCGTAATCGCCACACTGGATAGTTCATAAGGAAGGTCACTATGCCCGTACCTAAACAAAAGCAGGGTCGTATCCGCACTCACACCCGTCGTTCCGCCAACATGAAGATCTCGGCTGCGGCTCAGTCCACGTGCCCCCGTTGCGGCGCTGTCAAGCTTCCGCACCACGTGTGCCCCAGCTGCGGTTTCTACAAGGACCGCGAGGTTATCGTTACCGAGTAACTGTATACTCTGGATACGATGCCGTTCCAACTGGAACCACAATGGCCGGCTCAAGGAGTCGGCCATTTTTGTATAAGGAGTATATGAAATGAGTAACGTTCGCGTTTGTGTAGACGTTGTGGGTGGAGACGAGAAGCCCCAGGTTGTCCTCGACGGTATCGAGGCTGCGCTCGCGGCAGATCCCGAGATTGAGGTTTTGGCCGTCGGTCCCGCCGAAATCGTCAACCCCTTTGCCGCGGCGCATGCCCGCGTGGAGGCTCTGGAGGCCCCCGATGTCATCAGTATGGAGGACGATCCCATCCGCGCCGTGATGACCAAGCGCAAGTCCTCGATCGTGCTTGCATGCCGTGCCATTAAGAAGGGCAATGCGGACGCGTTTTTCTCGGCCGGCTCGACCGGTGCCATGACCGCTGCCGCCACGGCCTACGTCACGCCGTTTAGTGATTTGGCAGAGGGCAAGAAACAGCCGGTCCGTCCGTGCCTGACCAACGCTCTGCCCAATCGCGCCGGCGGCCTGACGGTGTTGTGCGATATGGGCGCCAATCCCGATGTTACGGTGGACGACATGGTGCGCTTCGCCCAGATGGGCTCTGCCTATGCTCGCGTGGTTTTGGGCATCGAGCATCCCCGCGTGGGCCTGCTTGCCAACGGCACCGAGGACGAGAAGGGCTCCAACTTTACCAAGGCCTGCTTCCCGGCCATGAAAGCCGCCGTTCCCGGCTTTGTTGGTAACTGCGAGGGCACCGACCTCACCTCAGGCAACTTCGATGTCGTCGTTACCGATGGTATGTCGGGCAATATTGCGCTCAAGGCCACCGAGGGCGCTGCCAAGTTTTTGCTGCAGGAGCTCAAGGGTGTCTTTATGTCTTCGCTCGGCACCAAGATTGCCGCGCTGCTCATCAAAAAGCAGATGCGCGAGATTAAAGCCAAACTTTCGGGCGACGCCAAGGGCGGCGCGATTCTTTTGGGCCTGCGCGGCGTGGTCCTGATCGGCCATGGTGCCACCTCGGTCGAGGCTGTCAAAAACGGTGCGCTCGCGGCGGCCGAAGCCGTGCGCGCCGGGCTGGTCGAGAATGTCGCCAACTCTATGGACGGTATCGTTTTATAAGAGCGAGTTAGAGCGCTGTTATGTGCTTCGCGGTGCACGTCGTGGGGTAGAATCAGAACCGTGTCTTGGTACCGCCCGGGCGGTACCATTCTTTTGGTATTCATGCACTATGAGAGGAAGCGCTATGGACCGCTCCGAAATCTTCGACAAGATCGCCGAGGTCGCTGCTGACGTTCTGGGCGTCGATGTTGCCGAAATTAGCGAGGAGACCACCTTTGACGACCTCGATGCCAACTCGCTCGAGCGCCTGCAGCTGGTTACGGCTATCGAGGACGAGTTCAACCTCGAGATCGATGACGAGACCCTACTCTCGCTCAACTCTGTCGCCGACGCCGTCGACGCGATCGAAAACGCCAGGGAGGCCTAGGTCTTGGCTTTATCCGAACGACTTACGCGTGCCCAGGAAATCCTGGGGCACGAGTTCAATAATAAGGTGCTGCTGCGCGCGGCCCTTACGCATCCCTCGGCAGTCGAGGGCCAGCCGGTTTCTGCCAGCTATGAGCGCCTTGAGTTCTTGGGCGATTCCATTTTGGGTGCTGTGGTCGCACGCTCCCTGTTTGAGTCCTATCCTGAGTTTGACGAGGGCAAGCTCACGCGCCTGAAGGTGTCGCTTGTCTCGGGCGCTACGCTGTCCGAGGTTTCTCACGAGCTGGGCATCGACGACATCATCATCTTTGGTGCCTCCGAGACCGGTACCGGTGCGCGCGGCCTGCATTCGGCGCTCGAGAACGTCTACGAGTCGCTCGTGGGCGCGCTGTATCTGGATGCCGGCTGGGATGCTGCGGCGGAGTTTATCCATCGTACGCTCAAGCCGCACCTGGCTTCCGAGCGTGCCGAGCACCCCGCGAACCCCAAGTCGTTTTTGCAGGAGTGCGTGCAAGCCGACGGTCACGAACCCCCGGCGTACAAGCTCGTTGGCTCCGAGGGCCCGGCGCATGCGCCCACCTTTACCGCCGTGGTGTTGATCGATGGTATTCGTCAGGGTCGCGGCTCCGG
>CAJMPM010000164.1 GCA_905215225.1 uncultured bacterium | reverse complement strand
CAGATGGTGCTCGCACAGCGAGTAGCACGTGATGTCGCGCTCGATAACCAAGTCGTTCGAGGCGACGGCAAAGGTTTTGGACAGGTGCTCTTCGGCACTCTGGTCCATACCGCCGGCGATCTCACCATACATACGGGCAACGCGCGCCGGGGGCTCCAGCAGGCCCTCACGAGTTGGGTTCTCGCCTATGCCCTCAAGCAACAGCCTTATGGCGGCCTCGACTTTTTCCTGATCGACCATCTGGGCCTCACTTTTCCGATTTTGCGTTCGCGCTATGGTACCACGCCCTTCGGCATCGACCACAAGCTACATAGTATGGGTCGAATAGACCGGATCATCACGCCAAAGTTCAACCGCATCACAACGCGCAACGCCCTCGCGCTCAGCACGGTCGCGCGTAGCGTTCATATCGATCACACGCTGGTTACTCGAGCCCCTAAAGCGCAACGAGATATCGTGCAGATCTTGAACGAACGGACCGTCCACCAGCATGTCGAGACAGGCAAGGATACGGTCCGTCACCTCGGTATAGTGACGACCGCCCAACATAAGCTCCTCGAGCACGTCGCCGGTAAAGCACCAAATGGTCTTCCCCGACTCTACAGGATAGGCCGCACGCACGCGTTCGATAAAGTCAACGAGACCCGCCTGATTCTCGGGCTCCATGGGCTCGCCGCCCAGAATCGTCAGGCCATCAATAAAGGGGTGGTCAAGACTCTCGATAATCTTGTCCTCGACGGCACGGTCGAACGGTTCACCCGCGGCAAAGTCCCACGCGACGGAGTTAAAGCAATTCTTGCACCCACGACGGCACCCGCTCACAAACAGAGAAGTACGAACACCTTCCCCATCAGCAATGTCGAAATACTTAATGTTCGCGTAGTTCATAGGTAACTCTCCCAGGAGGCCGGGACATATCATCCCGTCCTCAAACATTCTCGGCCTGCGGCCTGCGAAACTGCGGGCGGGACGATATGTCCCGGCCTCATGCAAAGGGTAACTCAATGAACGAAGCGAACATCGAGTATAGGGTTCGAGGTTTAATAAAAACTTTGTTGCAGCTCAACCGTCATCACAGGCAAAACGTTGTTGCAAGTCAACTCATTTCCGCTAAGAACTTCGAGGAGTGAGCAGACCGCATGCTGCATCTCAGCTACGTCAACTTGGCCGCCCCGTAGCGAGGCCCCGGACCTTTGCTCGACATGAGTTCCGCACGAACAGGAGGCGCCAGTGGCGCCTCCGTCGTGAGCCAGGACTGTCCGAAATAGCGAGTAAAGGCCCGGGGCCTCGCTACGGGGCGGCCTGGGATGGTTATTAGAGATGCAGCACGCGGTCGCGGATCTCCTCGGTTCGGCCCTGGTTCCAGAATTGGGTACCGATATAGCCGCACGTACGACGGGCGACGTTCATCTTCTCCTGGTCGCGGTTGCCGCAGTTGGGGCACTCCCACACCAGTTTGCCATCATCCTCGACAATCTTAATCTCGCCATCGTAGCCGCACACCTGGCAGTAATCGCTCTTGGTGTTGAGCTCGGCGTACATGATGTTGTCGTAGATGTACTGCATCACGCGAATGACAGCCTTGAGGTTGTCCTGCATGTTGGGAACCTCGACGTAGGAGATGGCACCGCCCGGCGAAAGCTGCTGGAACATACCCTCGAACTTGAGCTTGTCGAATGCGTCGATCTCCTCGGACACGTGGACGTGGTAGCTGTTGGTGATGTAGCCCTTGTCCGTCACGCCCGGAATGATGCCAAAACGACGCTGCAGGCACTTGGCGAACTTGTAGGTCGTCGACTCCAACGGCGTGCCGTACAGCGAGAAATCGATGTCGCTCGCGGCTTTCCACTCCGCACACTTGTCGTTCATGTGCTGCATGACTGCCATGGCAAAGGGCGTGCCCTCCTTCTCGGTGTGGCTGTGACCCGTCATGTACTTAACGCACTCATACAGACCGGCGTAACCCAGGCTGATGGTGGAATAGCCGCCCACGAGCAGTTTGTCGATCGTCTCGCCCTTCTTAAGGCGCGCCAGGGCGCCGTACTGCCAAAGAATCGGCGCGGCATCCGAAAGCGTGCCCATCAGGCGCTCATGGCGGCACAGCAGGGCGCGGTGGCACAGCTCAAGGCGCTCGTCGAAGATCTTCCAGAACTTGTCCATATCCTGGTGCGAGCTCAGCGCGACATCAGGCAGGTTGATGGTCACAACACCCTGGTTAAAGCGGCCGTAGTACTTGGGCTTGCTCGGGTCATAGTTGAGCGCGTTGGCCACGTTGTTAAAGCCGTTGCCCGAGCGATCGGGCGTCAGGAAGCTGCGGCAACCCATGCAGGTGTAGCAATCGCCGTTGCCCGCGGGCTCGCCCTTCGACAGCTTAAGCTCACGCAGCTTCTTCTCGGAGATGTAGTCGGGCACCATGCGCTTGGCGGTGCACTTGGCAGCCAGCTGGGTCAGGTAGAAGTACGGGGAATCCTCGTAAACGTTATCGTCCTCGAGTACATAGATAAGCTTGTGGAATGCCGGTGTAATCCAAACGCCGGCCTCGTTCTTAACGCCCTCGTAGCGCTGGCGAAGCGTCTCCTCCACGATCATGGCAAGGTCGTGCTTCTCCTGAGGCGTACGGGCCTCGTTAAGATACATAAAGACCGTCACGAACGGCGCCTGGCCGTTGGTGGTCATAAGGGTCACGACCTGATACTGAATCGTCTGAACGCCGCGACGGATCTCGTCACGCAGGCGGTCCTCAACAACCTCGCGGACCTTTTCGGGAGATGCGGAAACGCCGAGCTCCTCGAGCTCGCGGGCGACCTCGCCGCGAATCTTTAGACGGCTCGCCTCGCCGAACGGGGCAAGATGGGTCAGCGAAATCGACTGGCCACCGTACTGGGAGGAAGCAACCTGGGCGATGATCTGCGTCGCGATGTTGCAGGCGGTCGAGAAGCTGTGCGGCTTCTCAATCAGCGTACCCGAGATAACAGTACCGTTCTGGAGCATATCCTCCAGGTTCACCAGGTCGCAGTTATGCATGTGCTGGGCAAAGTAGTCCGAATCATGGAAGTGAATCAGACCCTCATTGTGAGCATCCACAATCTCCTGGGGCAGCAGCACGCGCTGGGTCAGGTCCTTGGAAATCTCGCCAGCCATATAGTCGCGCTGAACGGAGTTGACGGTCGGGTTCTTGTTGGAGTTCTCCTGCTTGACCTCCTCGTTGTTGCACTCAATCAGCGACAGAATCTTGTCGTCGGTCGTGTTCTTTTGGCGTTTCAGGCTCTGAACATAGCGATAGATGATGTAGTGGCGAGCGACCTCGTAGCAGTCGAGACGCATGATCTCGTCCTCGACCAGATCCTGAATCTCCTCGACCGACACGGTGTGGCCCGCGTTCTCGCATGCCTCGGCGACGTTTTGTGCCGCGTAAACCACCTGGCGGTCGGTAAGACGAGAGCTCTCCTCGACCTCCAAGTTTGCGGCGCGGATGGCATTGACAATCTTATCGATGTCAAAGACAACCTCGGTGCCGCTGCGCTTGATGATCTTCATCCTCTTGCCTCTTTCGCATCGTAGCCTCATTGCGCTTCAGAGCCAAACGATACCCGGCAGGGCTTGCCCCTGTCTTGCGGCGCCGTCGCGCAATCTGTGTTCTCGATAACCATAGGCCCTCATGCGGACAATCCTCGCAGCCGATCAAGGGGCTCAAAGATCCATCCAAATGGGGCGAATAAGGTCCTCGTTCTCTGTCCGCCATCTATCATACGACAAAGAGGCATCTATATCCTGTATTCTTTTTTTAGGTCAAACACAACATATAGTGTTTCAGCAGGTCAAAGCAATTAGTCATTTTGCAGACGCATTAAAAATGAGGGGTTCTTGGCAAGTCGGTAAAACGTTACCAACACGGCTACCTGCATGGCAGTTATAAAACCCCCTTAGTCAAGCCGCTGACAAATCCTACCAAAACCAAGCCGCTCACGCCAAAAGAATCCAAAAGATTGTGCTTGACCAACATGTTGCGGTCACGATCGGCCAGGACGTATGCAATCTGCCGGCACCTCTACGGGATGCGAAGACCATCGCGTACAGACCTTGGATCAATATTTGGTGGCTTATTTGGCGGCGTGCTTGGT
>CAJMPM010000163.1 GCA_905215225.1 uncultured bacterium | reverse complement strand
TACCGCGCTGCCGGGTGATACGGGTACGCCGGTTGCCGAGCAGCTCGCGCAGCTTTCGGGTAACTTGGGTATCGTGCTTGCCGTGCTGTACCTCGAGAAATATCTGCTGACCATTTTGTGGTCGGTTGGTCTGGGCATCCTGATCCCGTTCTCGTTCGTACTCTTCGCGGTGTCGCTTGGCATTCACGGACGCTGGAGCACCAGCGCCGTCCTTCATCGCGTGGCGACGCGCGTGCTGGTGGTCGCCATGATCGGCATGGCGTTGGTGCCTGCAAGTGTATGGGTGTCGCAAAAGGTCGACGAAACGTATCGAGTGAGCATCGAAGCGGCTGAGCAAAAGGCGACTGACGCTGCGAGTGCGGAAGATAGTGATAACTCCAAGGCAAGCAAGAAAAAGGCCGAGTCCACAGAGTCCAAGAACGTGCTTGAGCAGCTTGCCGACGGCGCCTCGGGTCTTGTCACGTCGGTGACCAGCGGCGCCAAGCAGATGACCGATGAGATTGTGCAGCAGGTGACCGATCTGATCGAAGGCGTCATCGTGATGATCGTGACCTCGTGCGTGATTCCTCTACTGGTGCTCGTGGCGTTCCTATGGCTAGGACACGTGCTGCTGGGGATCGATGTCTCCGGTCCCGCGAACTATCTGATGGGTCGTTTCTTGAGCGCTCCGTCCAAACATGCCAAGAAGAGCGGGCAGTCTGAGTAGGCGGCAACGCGATCTTTGGAAGATCAACCGTAAGAAGGGCGGCCGAGACACGTTCTCGGCCGCCCTTTTGTTTGTTGGGCACATGGTCGCTACGTTCGCGCCGGGCCCAAACGGTCATCAATCATCTGTGAACGGTACTTGTTCAAAAAAGAACAAAGATAAACAAATAGTTGTTGCAGTCGCTGTTCGAATGTGTTCAAATAAACATGAACAGTGAAGAACCGCACATTCAGATGCCCGGACCTGAACGCGATTCAACACTTCCAAACAGAAACTACGCACCTGCGTATCTCTCAAGGAGGATGTCATGAGGGTTGTAATCGCTTCCGATGCCGACGGTATGTCGATGAAGGAGTCCATCAAGGAGATGCTCATCGCCGACGGTCACGAGGTCGTCGACTATTCCGAGACCCCTGCCGCGGACTTTGTCGATTCCGCGACCGCCGTTGCCAAGGACCTGCTGGAGCACAAGGATTCCCAGGGTTTCGCATTCGATAAGTACGGCGTCGGCTCCTATATGGCCGCCGTCAAGATCAAGGGCATGGTCGTCGCCAACATTGCCGACGAGCGTTCCGCCTACATGACCCGCGAGCACAACGGCTCGCGCATGGTCACCATGGGACCGGGCGTTGTGGGCACCGAGGTCGCCAAGAAGATCGCCCGCGAGTTCCTGCGCGCCCAGTACGCCGGCGGCCGTCACCAGATCCGTGTCGACATGCTCAACAAGATGGCCTAACGAGAGCCACCGAGAACTCGAACTTCTACCTCAACTTGTGAATTCAGACGAAAGGACGTTCTGATGAAGAAGACCATCGCAATCGGTTGCGACCATATCGTTACGGACGAGAAGATCTATCTGGCCGACCGCCTGGAGCAGGCTGGCTACAAGGTGCTCGACTGCGGCACCTACAGCCACACCCGTACGCACTATCCCATCTACGGTAAGGCCGTGGGCGAGGCTGTTGCCAGCGGCAAGGCCGACTTTGGCGTGGCCCTGTGCGGCACCGGCATCGGCATCACCAACGCCGTCAACAAGGTTCCCGGCGCCCGCTGCGCCCTGGTTCGTGACATGACCTCTGCCCTGTATGCCCGTCGCGAGCTCAACGCCAACATCGTGGGCTTTGGCGGCAAGATCACCGGCGAGTTCCTGATGGCTGACATCATGCTTGCCTTCCTGGAGGAGCCCTACGAGAAGACCCCCGAGCACGATGCCCTGATTGCCAAGATCGATGCCTGCAATAAGGCCGACGCTGAGGCTCAGGCTGACCCGCACTTCTTTGACGAGTTCCTCGAGAAGTGGGACCGCGGCGAATACCATGATTAGCGGGTATCCGGCGTAATTAACTAGTCCGTTGACGGCTCGCGTTTCTGTGAGGGGGCGCGGGCCGGTTTTCTATCAGCCCTATTGACTTGGCGGGCTGTCGTAAGAAAGGGAAGGCTCCTATGGAGTTTGTTCTTGATAACGGTTCTATTCGCGTAGCACTGAGCACGGCTGGCGGCTCGTTCACCTCAATTGTGGCCGACGGTCGCGAGTATCTGTGGCAGGGTGACCCGGCGGTCTGGTCGGGCCAGGCACCCATTTGTTTCCCGATCTGCGGCGGCCTTCGTGACGGTCGCGCAATGACCATGGGCGGCCGCGAGGTCAATCTTGCCCGTCACGGCTTTGCTCGCAAACAGGAGTGGAAGCTCGAGGAGCAGGGCGACAACATGGTCGCGCTGAGCCTAAGCTCTGCCGACCATGCCGAGTTGCTCGATCAGTACCCGTATCCGTTTAAGATCGTTGCTCGCTACACGATCGATGCGGAGAAGGTGGCCGTGTCGTACGAGGTGACCAATGAGGGCACCGAAGACATGCCGTTCTTTGTGGGCGGTCACCCTGGCTTTAAGTGCCCGCTTGACGAGGGCGAGTCCTATGACGACTACGAGCTCCGTTTTGAGCAGCGCGAGGCCGCCGAGCTCTGTACTGCCGTTCCCTCGACGGGCCTGATTGATGTTGAGCATCGCAGCAAGAACCCGATGGTTGGCCATGACCTGCCGCTGACCCACGAACTCTTTGACTTCGCAGAGACCATCTTTGACGTGCTCGAGAGCCGCGTGGTTACGCTGACCAAGAAGACCGAGGACAAGGGCGTGCGCCTGACGTTCCCCGATATGCCGTACCTGATTGTGTGGAGCAAGCCCGAGGGGGACTTTGTGGCCGTGGAACCGTGGGGCGGCCTGTCCACCTGCTCCGACGAGGACGATATTCTGGAGCACAAGCGCGGCTGCCTGGTGGCCAAGCCGGGGGAGACCGTTACCCGCGGCTTTGATATCGAGATCCTTTAACGAGCTATCGTATGTTTGGGGCCGCGCGTGTCGTGCCCCGGAAACAGGAGTCCAACATGATTCTGACCGTTACCATGAACCCGTCGATTGATACGCGCTATCAGCTCGACAAGTTGATCATCGACGACGTGAACCGCGTGACGCCCGAAAAGACCGCTGGCGGTAAGGGCCTCAACGTGAGCCGCGTGTTGCTGCAGCTGGGAGATGACGTGCTCGCGACCGGTCTGCTCGGCGGCCACATGGGTGCCTATATGGCCGAGCTCATGGATGCCGACGGCGTCAAGAACGACTTTGTGCCCATCGCCGGTGAGACGCGCATTTGCCTGAATATTCTGCACGAGGGCAATCAGACCGAGCTGCTGGAGAGCGGCCCGCAGATCGCCCCGGCCGAGCTCGAGGCCTTTACGGCCAAGTTCGCCGAGCTCGCTGCAAAGGCTGACGTCGTGACGCTTTCGGGCTCGCTGCCGCGTGGCGTCGATGCCGGCTACTATGCCGAGCTCGTCAAGATCGCCGAGGAGGCGGGCGCCAAGGTGCTGCTCGATACCTCGGGTGCATCGCTGGAGGCCGCGCTGGAGTCCGACGCTAAGCCTGAGCTCGTAAAGCCCAACCTGACCGAGATTAACGGCCTGCTGGGTACGTCCTTTACGACCGATGATGTCGATGCCCTGCGCGAGGCGCTTGCCGCCGATGACCGTTTTGCCGGTATCCCCTGGGTTGTCGTTTCGATGGGCGCTGCCGGTTCGGTTGGCTTCCATGAGGGTCGTGCGTTCCGCGCCAAGACGCCCGCGATTGCGGCTGTGAACGCGACGGGTTCCGGCGACTCGACCATCGCCGGCTTTGCGCATGCCATTGCGGCCGGTGCCGACGACGTCACGGTGCTCAAGACCGCCAATACCTGCGGCAAGCTCAACGCCATGGATCCCAAGACCGGTCACCTGGTCATGGACCGCTGGGATGAGATCTTCAACAACGTTGAAGTAACGGAGCTTTAGGGTTACGGCGTTTTACCAAACGCCGTAACGGCTCGACGCTGCGCGGGCCGCATTTGGACAATCTGACGTTCAACTTCAAGGGCGCGACCAGAAGGTCAGCGCCCTTTCG
>CAJMPM010000162.1 GCA_905215225.1 uncultured bacterium | reverse complement strand
CTGGCCCGTCAGTGCGGTCTTGCCACCATTGACCTGGACGCCTACATCGAGCGTCGTGAGCGTCGGGCGATCAACCAGATTTTCGCCGAGCAGGGTGAGCAGGCGTTCCGCGATATGGAAACCCAGGTGCTCGATGAGTTCTCTCACAAGGGCCCCATGCTCGTTTCGTGCGGCGGCGGCATCGTGCTGCGCGAGGAGAACCGCGAGATTCTGAAGAACAAC
This sequence comes from uncultured bacterium, assembly GCA_905215225.1. GTDB lineage: Bacteria > Actinomycetota > Coriobacteriia > Coriobacteriales > Coriobacteriaceae > Collinsella. Next base: position 3,943 of record CAJMPM010000162.1, on the reverse strand, counting down.
GGTTTCGTAGTGTATCTGCAGGTCACGGCCGAGCAGGCCGTCGAGCGCGTCGGCGACGTGCCGCCCGAGGCATATTTGTGTTTCGTGCCGCTGTCATCGTGTTTGCGGACACAAGTCTGCGGTTGTGGAGCAGCGGGGATTATGCCGGGCGTGCCGCGGTGGAAGACATACGGTCGCCCTGCAGGAGCTGACGGTAGGGGAGGAAGCCGATGAACGAGACGACCGCCTGCGAGTGCGCGGCGTTCCGCTTGAGGTAGAGCCTGACCTCGGAGGTCGTCGCGGGCTCAAGCGGCACCAGGGCTACCTTTCCGCTGGCAAGCGATTCCGCCGGCTTGCGCATGAGGAATGAGACACCGGCGCCGCGTGCGACAAGAGAGATGATGTTCTCGGCTCGTTTGCCGGTGAACGTAACACGTGGGCCAAATCCAGCTTCGCGGCAAATGGAAAGGACGAGCTCGCTTACGAACGAGCCTTGGGGAAGCATGAGGAAATTCTCGTCGATAAGGTCGTCTATCTCGACGGCGTCACGTTCGGCGAGCGGATGGTCGAGCGGAAGGACGGCCACGAGCCGGTCGGTCGTAAAGGGAATCTTTTTGAACTCCGGCTCGATGGCGCCGCCGTCACGGATGAAGGCCAGGTCAATGTCCTCGTGCAGGAGCATGCGCTTGAGTGTGTCGCCCTCGCCCTCGATGAGCTCGACAGAATATGAGGGGTTCGCCTGCTGAAAATCGATGACGGCGTCCGTGATCCCATATGGGGCCATAATGGGGATAGAACCGACGGTGAGGTGCTCGAGCGGCTCACCTGCGCCTATTTGAATGGCGGCAAGATAGCGGTGCTGAAGCGTCGCAATTTTTTGCGCATAGGGGAGGAGCGCTTCACCTTGCGCGGTGAGTGTTACGTGGCGCTGGCTTCGATCGATGAGCTTGCAGCCGAGTTCGTGCTCCATTGCCATGATGTGCTTGGAGAGGGTTGATTGCGACATGAAAAGCAGTTCCGCCGCATCAAGAAACGTGCGTGACTGCGCTAAGATGGCGAATTCGCCTAAGCGGTTGATATCCATAGGGAGGCCTCCGGTACCCTCATTTTGGCAGGTGGCCTAAACCACAACGCCGTTGCAGTGGTCGATTTCGTGCTGGATGATCTCGGCGGTGTAGCCCGAGAAGTTTTTGATGCGGTGAACGAAGTTCTCGTCCAAATACTCAACCTTAATGCGGCGATAGCGGGTACAGGGACGCTCGCCGATCAGCGAGAGGCATCCTTCGCTCGTCTGATAGGCATTGACCTGCTCAAGAATTTGAGGGTTGTACATCAGGAGCGTCCTGTTGCCGTCCTTTACGCAGATGATGCGTTTGCGCACGCCGATCATGTTGGCGGCGAGACCCACGCACTCGTGCTCATGCTCGTGGAGCGTATCCAGGAGGTCCTGCCCGGTCGCGGCATCGTCGGGTCCCGCGTCTTCGGAAGGCAGGCGCAAAAAGAACTCGGATTTCATGATGGGCTTAATCATGGCGGGCTCCTCATGTCTTATGCTTTCGTGGACTTTTAATAATAGCGCGGAAGGAAAGCTGTGCGTCCGCGTTACAATCTTTCGATGTTGGACCATGTTGCCAGATTCGTCGTGTACGGCGTCTGGCGTAAGTCTAGGGCTCATTTTCGCCCTAGACTGTTCCTCTGGGGCGATGCGACTGTCGTTCCAAGAGGAAGGAAATGCATGGGGAGCAAATCTCAGCAACAAGTTCAAGTAACGCCATCGGCCTCTGCGGCGATTCTCGTCGTAATGTATATTGCAGCCTTTGTTGCCGCGTTTAACGAGAACATCATTAACGTGGCGTTGCACGACATTATGGCAGCCTTTTCGGTGAGTGCCACCACGGCACAGTGGCTCGTCTCGGGCTACATGATCGTGACGTCGATCTTTACGGCCATCATGGCCTTCCTGTCCGGTCGTTTCTCGACGCGCAAGCTGCTGTTTTTCGCATGCGGATGCATGGTCGCCGGCGAAGTCCTGTGCCTGGTCGCTCCGTCGTTTAGCGTTTTGCTGCCAAGTCGTATTTTGCAGGCTGCGGGATCGGGCATCTTGTTCCCGCTCATGATGAACGTGGTGCTGTCTTGCGCCCCGCGCGAGAAACTCGGTCTGTATCTGAGCCTGGGCGGTGCCTGCATTACGCTAGGACCGGCGTTTGGACCCGTGATCAGCGGTCTTATGTGCACGTTATTTGGCTGGAGGGCGGTGTTCGTAGTGCCGCTGGTGGGCGGCATTGTGGTCGCTGCGGCGGGCGTTAAGCTTGTTCAGAATGTCGGAGAGCGCCAGGATGTTTCGCTCGATATCCTCTCGGTTATTTTGCTGGCTGCCGGCATCTCGTCGTTTGTGTATTCCGTTGGTGAGTTCTCGTCCTATGTTATGATGGGTGTTGCGGCACTAGTAGGCGCTATTGTGCTGCTCGGCCTGTTTGCGGCCCGTCAGCTCAAGCTCAAGCATCCGGTGCTTAACGTGCGCCCCATGGCGAGCGTTCGCTTTTGGCCGGCGTGTCTGCTCGTCGTTGTGTCGATGATGACGACGTTCTCGATGAGCGTTTTGTTGCCGCTCTATTTTGAGGGCGCATACGGCATGACCGCACTTGTTGCGGGCTTGCTCATTTTGCCGGCGATTGCCTGCAACGCCGTGACCTCGATTGTGGGCGGACGCGTGATGGACGCCCGCGGCGCATGGCCACTGCTGCCGGTCGGCTTTGCCCTGATTGCCGTGGGACAGACTGCCATATCGATGACGGCGGCAAGCATGAACATCGGCATCGTCGTGGCGCTGACCGTTGTGGTGTATGCCGGAGTCGGTTTGGTGCTGAGCCCCTCGCAAACGGCCGGCTTGGAGACGCTGCCTGCCGCTGAACATCCTCACGGAACGGCATTGCTTAACACGTGGAACATGATTGCCGCATCGTTTGGCCCGTCGCTGTTTATCGGCCTACTCTCGAGTTCTGCGGCGACTGCCGGCGCGGCTGGCGCTGCGACCGATGTTGCCCAGGCGATTGGATTTGCAGCTGCCGTGCGTGTGGCGGCTGTAATTGCCGTGGTTGGGTTCGCGACGTCGCTGGTGTACGCTCGTCGCGAGTCGCACATGTCGCATTAATGTGTGCACATAGATTCTGCAGCTAGATTGGATGGCGACACCATAAACTAATGGACGTTTTGCCGAGAGGCATGAATGTTTAAAGCGCAAAGAGTGCGCGACGGGCCCCGCGAATGGGGCGATGATGCCCGAGAGGGCCAAGAAGGAGTCTCATGTCCGAGAACGAAGAGATCATGAACGAGACCGAGAACGAGACCGTGGCTGCCGAGGTCGAGGCAGCCGAGACCGTGGAGACCGAAGCTGCCGAGGTTGAGGCTGCTGCCGAGGTTTCCGCCGAGGAGGAGGCCGAGGTTGTCGAGGCCGCCGTTGATTACGATGACGAAGAGCTGATGGACAAGATGCAGAAGGCCGCCCGCCTGCTGCGTAGCCGTCGCTTTGCTATTTCCAAGGAGGAGGAGGCCAAGGCCGAGCGCATGGCGAACATCGAGCGCGCCATCAAGCTCCTTGACCTCAAGCCCAAGATGGAGCAGAAGGAAATGTCCGACCTGCTGGGCATGCGCCTTCGTGAGCTCGATGGCCTGATGGCCGAGGCCGAGGCTGCCGATCTGGTCGGCCGCATCGACGACGCCGAGGGCGATATGCGCAAGATCGTCGTCTTCGCCGCCGAGGATGCCGCTGAGGGCCTGGTCGAGCTTGCCAACAAGAAGGAGAAGCTCCTGCCCGAGCTTTCTTACGAGGAGGCCACCGAGCTGATGGCCGCTCTCGATAAGGTTATCGCTCCGCTCGTCGCCATGGGCCTGGACGAGGACCGCGGTCCTCGCGGCGGCCGTGACGACCGTGGTGGCCGTGCCGGCGACCGTGGCGGTCGCGGCG
>CAJMPM010000161.1 GCA_905215225.1 uncultured bacterium | reverse complement strand
CATCTGACCGAAATCGGAAGCTCTCGCGTGCTGGCTCAGGCTTAAGGAACGGGAGAAACAGTGGACGAGGAAGCAAGCATCATCCTGGGGGATGCCATCGCCTTTTGCCAGCGCGACGGCCAAGATGCGCGCCTCATCAACATGCTGGGGCAATCGCGCGCCGTGAGCCTGACCGAGGACACCTTGACGATTGAGGCCCCCTCACGATTCGCCATCGCTCAGCTCAAAAAGCATCAGCCGACCATCGAGGCGTACCTGGAAGAGATCGCCTTTGCACCGATTGCGCTCAACATCGTGGCACCACAGGGCTCCGCGGCAGATAACGCCGCACCCGCGGCACCCGTCGTCCCCCCGGCGGTACCAGCTACCACCACAGTGTCGGCTCCCGAGCATCAAATCGGCGATGTTTCCCGTGAAACCATGTCCGCCGTCTCGACGCCGGCAGCCCCCATGTCCGCTGCCACACACATGCCTATCGCGCACGACGCAACACCGGTCGAGGATTCGGGCATCGCAATCAAAAACACGCTTTCGGCCGACGATTTCCGCCGCATGATGAACCAGATGAAAGGCGGGGCGCCTGCAAAGAGTGCAAAACCAGCCTCCACATCGCCCACGAGCGTCCCCGCAGCTGCGGCACCGATCGAGCAGAACACCGATGGCGCGCCGCTCGCGGCCAACTCGAAATTCACCTTCGAAAACTTTGTCTACGGCCCAGAAAACAGCCATGCCTATCGCTCGGCCCTCAAGTTTGCCGCGCTCGCGGACGAACGCGGCACATGCACATCCCTGTTCATCTATGGCAAATCGGGGCTGGGCAAGACCCATCTACTGCTCGCCATCAAAAACGAGCTCGCCGAAAAGTCGCCCGAGATCAAGGTGAAGTACGCCAACTCGCAAGCGTACCTCGATGACCTGATGACGGAGTTCGACCGCCAAAAGAAGAGCAACGCCCCCATCATGCAGGCATACCACGACGTGGACGTGCTCATCATCGACGACATTCAAAACATCATCGGCAAGCGCGCGAGCGTGGACTACTTCTTCCAGCTCATGGACGAGTTTATCCGCAACAACAAAAAAGTCGTCATCGCAGCCGACCGTGCGCCCAAAGACCTGAGCATGGACGAGCGCCTGACCAGCCGCTTTAACGCCGGCATGCTCTGTTTGGTAGCAGAGCCCAGCTACGAGATGAAATACAAGATCTTGCAGCGCTATTACGAGAACACCATCGTCGCCGCTCCCGAGGCAGGCGACGACTCGCTGCTGGCGGCCTATGGGGGCGACGGCGGACACCTGACCGACGAGCACTTTAAACACATGGCCGAGGTCTCGGGCACCAACATCCGCGAACTCGAGAGCTTTTGCGAGCGCTGCGCCGGCGAGGCGGGCGACCGCGAGCGCGAGGGCGGGGAGCTCACCTTTGACGATATCGACGCCATCGCCAGTCAGTACTTCGACACATCGGCCAAAAAGATCAACGTCCAGACGGTTCAGTCCGTCATCGAAGAGCAGTACGGCGTGACGCACGAGGAGCGCATCGGCCCGCGCCGCAACGCCAATATCGCCAAAGCACGCCATATCGCCATCTACCTGGCCATCGAGATGTGCGAGATGACGACCACGGCGGTGGGCGCCGAATTTGGCAACCGCAACCACTCGACCGTCAGCACGAGCTACAAAAAGGTCCAGAAGATGATCCAGGAAGACCGCACCGTCACCGAAGACCTCAAGTCGCTGCGCGATAAAATTACACTGCGCTCGTAGGGAAATAGAGACACCTGTTGAAAACTTGTCGAAACCACGGGCATAAGGTGTTTAAAACCCAACCCGCGGTGATGAAAAGTTTTGCGCAGGTTTTGAACGTGGAAAACCGCCCCCGTTGCACACAGGTTGCTGTCGATTCTCTTTCTGGGTCTGACCTGCGTCTTTGGGAGTAATCAACAGTTTCGTCAGTGCTATTACTATTATTAAGATATTTATATCTATAGAAAGGTATTAAAAGATGAAGTTCACCGTCAGCCAGAGCTCGCTCACACAAGCCATCGGCGTCGTTATGAAGGGTGTCGCTTCGGCATCCACCCTTCCCATCCTGTCGGGCGTGCTCGTTAAGGCGCAAGACGGCATCTTGGAATTCCAGACCTCTAACTACACCATCTCGATCCGTCATCGCATCGCGGCGCATGTCGAAGAAGAGGGCGAGATGGTTATCCCCTGTAAGATGCTCTCCAATATCACCAAGACCCTCCCCGATGCCCCGGTCACCTTTGAGCTGTCCGAGCGCCAAGTGCTGATCAGTTGCGAGAAGAGCTCTTTTAGGCTGAACACGCTCGATGCCAATGACTTCCCCGAGTTTCCGGCCTATGCCATCGAGAGCGCCGTGGAACTGCCGACCGATATCTTGTCCGAGATGGTCGGCCGCGTGTGGCGCGTCACCTCGACCGACAAGGCCCGCCCCATCCTGGGTGGCGTGCACATGAAGGTCGAGAACAACACCGTGCGCCTGGTGGCGACCGATTCCTTCCGTTTGGCCGTGTGCGATACGCAGGTCGAGACCTCGACCCTCGAAGGCTCCTTTGAGCTCAACGTTCCGGCCGACGCTTTCAACGACGCCCTGAGCATCATGGCCAGCCAGGCGACTATCATGATCGGCGCCACCGACACCCAGGTTGTCTTTGAGGCCGGCAACACCACCTACGTGTCGCGCCGCATCGAGGGCGTGTACCCCAACTACAAGCAGCTCATCCCCGATTCGTGCGTGACGAGCGTCAAGATCGACGTGGCGGCTTTTAATGCCGCCCTCAAGCGCGTGGCGGTCATCGCGAGCGCGAACCCCGCCGTCAAGTTCGAGATCGATGTCGAGAACGGTCAGATGGGCCTGTCCTCCATCTCCAATGACCAGGATCTGGCGCAGGAGACAATCGATGTTGAGGCCGAGGGCGAGTCGGGCACCATCGCCTTCAACTACCACTACATCTTTGGCTGCCTCAATGCCCTGTCCAAGGAGAAGGAGATCACGCTGGAGCTCAAGAGCTACTCGCAGGCGGGCATCTTCAAGTCCTACGACAAGATCAACTACCTGTACCTGGTCATGCCGGTCCGCATCTAGCGTTGCGCCATGACCATGTTCGCCCGCGATCTTTCCGTCGCGCACTACCGCAGCTTCGATAGCTATCGCCTTGCCCTGGACGAGGGCGTGACGATACTTGCGGGACCCAACGCGGCGGGAAAGACCAATCTTATAGAGGCGCTGCAGCTGCTGACGAGCGGCGCCTCGTTTAGGCATCCGACCGCAGCCGAGCTCGTCCATGATGGCGTGGGCTCGTGCAAGGTCGAGCTGAGGCTCGAGGGCGACGGCCGCGTGCTTGATATGGGATTGAGCGTGGAGGACGGTAAGCGCTCGTTTAGCCGCAACGGCAAGAGGTGCTCTGCCGCCGGTGTGCGCGGGGCTCTGCCGAGCGTGCTGTTTTGCCCCGACCATCTGGACATGGTTAAGCGAGGCGCCAGTGTGCGCCGCGCCGCCCTCGATGACTTTGGCATGCAGCTGAGCGCACGTTATGCCGATCTTGCGAGCACCTATGGACGCTGCGTGACCCAGCGTAACGCCCTGCTCAAGGAGACCTGGTGCTGTCGCGAGATGCTCGGCGCGTGGAACGATTCGATTGCCCGCGCGGGCTCGGCCCTGCTTGTGCACCGGTTGGCCCTGCTCGACCGGCTGGCGGGCCATGTGCACACTGCCTACGGGCAAGTGGCATCCGGTGAGGCTGCCAACGTGACCTATACGTCCACGCTGGGGGATTTGCCCCAGGTCGATGATCGCGAAGAGCTGAAGGGCTGGGCGGACGAGCGCAGGCTGGCCGCCCTTGATGAGCACGCCGACGAGGAAATTCGCCGCGGCGTGACGTTGGTGGGACCGCATCGCGATGAGATTGAGTTTACCGTGGCGGGTCGCTCCGCCCGCTCATTTGCCAGCCAAGGGCAGCAGCGAACGTTGGTGCTGGCCTGGAAGGTGGCGGAGGTGGCCGTGGCCCGCGATGTCCTGGGCACCGCCCCGTTGCTGCTTTTGGACGACGTGATGAGCGAACTCGACGGCGAACGCCGCGGTGCTTTTCTGCGGCTGATCGGCGATGATATCCAGACGGTCATAACCACGACCAACCTGGGGTATTTTACCGATGACCTGCTTGATCGAGCCAAGGTGGTGAGCATGGGTGAGACGTGCTAATTACGAGCGCG
>CAJMPM010000160.1 GCA_905215225.1 uncultured bacterium | reverse complement strand
GCGACATTCTCGGGAAGCATCTGGTGCAGTGCGTCCTCGATCTGCTGCGTGCCCAGACCCATTTTTGCCAGGTAGCGACTACCACATTTGGGGCAACGGCTCGTAGGCGCGGGATACGGCTGCACGCGCCAGGACGAACCACAGGTGTGGCACTGCAGCGTATGGGTGCGCTCGTGGTACGTAAGCGCCGTAGAGCAGTGGTTGCAGGTGGGAACGCAACCGCACTCGCGGCACATCAAAAACGGCGCAAACCCGCGGCGGTTATGCAGCAACACAGCCTTCTCGCGGCGCTCGACCACGCGCTCCAAACCTTCCATCAGCGGTTTAGAAAACATGGAGCGGCTGCCGTGCGAAAACTCACGGCGCAGGTCGGCAATGCGGACCGTGGGTAGCACGGCGTGTCCCGGGCGCTCGGGCATCTCGACGCGCGTCCAGGTGACACCGTTGTACGTGCCGCGGCGGCAGCGGTCGAGGGCCTCGGCAGAAGGCGTGGCCGAGCCCAACACAAGCGGGCAGCGATAGCGCCGCGCCACCTCAGCCGCCACCTCGCGCGCATGGTAGCGCGGACTGGAGCCCTGCTTGTAGCTGGTCTCGTGCTCCTCGTCGATGATGATGAGACCTAGATCGCTGAGCGGGCAAAAGAGCGCCGAGCGGGCGCCGACGACCACGCGCGCGGCACCGCTGGCGACCATATCCCACTGGTCCAGGCGCTCACCGGCCGAAAGGCGCGAATGGAACACGGCGACCGTCTCGCCAAAGCGCGAACGGAACCGGCCGACGGTTTGAGCCGTCAGCGAGATCTCGGGCACGAGCACGCAGGCCGAGCGACCAGCCGCGAGCACGCGCTCAATCGCCGAGAGGTAGACCTCGGTTTTACCGGATCCGGTGACGCCATCGACAAGGACCACGTCGCCGTGGGCGTCAAGGCGGGCGCGTTCAATCTGCGCGAGCGCCTGCTGCTGGCCGTCCGTGAGCGCGACCGGCGCCTTGCCGCTTGCCGAGGACAGCGTGGTCTGCTCGCTGCAGCCACGCCAGGCGCGACGCTCCTCCACCACCACGACGCCGCGCTTTTCGAGCGCCTTGATGGTCGCCGACATACTGTTGTATAGCAGGTTAAGGTCACGCGTCGTGACCGGACCGCACTGGAGCGCCTCGATGAGCTGACGCTGGCGAACAGCGGTCTTGGGCGGCGTATAGTCGAAGCCCTCAGGTGTGAGCATCACCCAGCGGTTTTGGATAGGCTTGACGGCAGGACGCTCGACCGTCCACGCCCCGTCATCGCCCTTAACGACACGCGGGCTGCCACCCGGAGGCAAAAACAGGCGCAGGCACTCGGAAAGCGTCGCGACATATTCGCGGCTCATCCAACGCGCAATGCGGGCGGCCTCGGCACTAAAGAGCGGTTTGCTGAGAATCGCCTCGACGGGCTTGATGCGCGCGGGATCGAGGGCAATGTTGCCTTGCAGGTCGCCAAGCCCAGACGCAATGTCGACGATATAGCCCGCGGCCGCGCGGTTGCCAAAATGAACTAGGACGGTGGAGCCGATCTGGGGCTCATTGGCGAGTGACTGCGGAATGCCATAGGCAAACGGCTCGGACAGCGCACGGGTGGGAATGTCGAGGACCACGCTCGCGTAGGCGGCAATAGGCTCGAGCTTTGCCTGCTCGGCCGTGCGGACAGGCTTTACGGGAGCCTGCTTAGGCTCGGGCGAACCAAACAGTGACAGTTGCTCGGCCATGGTCTCTGTACCTCCCATCCCATACGTCTTTAGAAACAAGAGCCCCACTCGTGGTGAGCGGGGCTCGGATACATGCGTTTACGCGACTATTACAGCGCCATCGTGCGCGCGCGGTCGATACGCGCCAGGCAGTCGTCGCGGCCGACGAGCGCCATGGTCTCGCCCAGCGGAGGGCTCACCATGTTGCCGCAGACGGCGACGCGCACGGCCTGGAATACCACGCGCTTCTTGAGGTCCATCTGCTCGGGCAGCGGCTCAAGCGCAGCGTCGATGGCCTCGGCGGTCCACTCGGTAACACCCTCGAGCGCGGCCTTGGCGGCGTCCAGAATGGCACCCATGCCCTCCTTGGCCAGGCCCTTGTTGACGGACTTCTCGTCATACTCGAGCGTCTCGGCCGTGGCAAAGATGGGAGCGGCGACGGTCACGGCGTCGGCCGGCATCTTGGTGCGCGGCTTGACGATGGCGGCAAGCGCATCGATCCAATCCTCGCCGTACTCGACATTACCCTCGATGAGACCCGCCTCGTGCAGCTCGGGGACCATGATCTCGTCGGCAAACTGAGCATCGGACATGCCGTTGATGTACTCGGCATTGACCCAGTCGAGCTTTTTGGGATCGAAGGTCGCCGGGTTCTTGGAAATGCGGTCAAGCGAGAACTTGCTGGCCAGGACATCGCGCGGGATGATCGTGGTCTCGCCGTCGAGCGACCAGCCAAGCAGCGCCAGGTAGTTAACGAACGCGTCGGGCAGGTAACCCGCGTCGCGGTACTCCTCCACCGAGGTGGCGCCATGGCGCTTGGAAAGCTTCTTGCCGTCGGCGCCCAAAATCATGGAAATATGGGCGAACGTGGGCACGGGCGCGCCGAGGGCCTCGTAGACCATGACCTGGCGCGGGGTGTTGGAAAGGTGGTCGTCGCCGCGGATGACGTGGGTGATCTTCATCATGGCGTCATCGACGACGGTCGCAAAGTTGTACGTGGGCGTGCCGTCGGAGCGGAAGATGACAAAGTCGTCGAGCTCCTTGGCGTCGAAGGTCACCTCGCCGTGGACGGCGTCGTGGATGACGACGTCGCCGCGGTCCTCGGGCACCTTGATGCGCAGGACGTAGGACTCGCCGGCCTCGATGCGGCGGCGGGCCTCCTCGGGATCAAGATCGCGGCAACGGCGCTGATAGCCCTGGAAGGGGTCCTTGCGCTCCTGCGCGGCCTTGCGATCGGCCTCGAGCTGCTCCTTGGTGCAGAAGCAGGGATAGGCCTTGCCCTCATCCCAAAGCTGCTGGGCGGCCTGTTTGTACAGGTCCAGGCGCTCGGTCTGGGCATAGGGGCCAAAGTCGCCGCCCACCTCGGGGCCCTCGTCCCAGTCAAGACCCAGCCAACGCATGGCGCGCAGGATGATCTGCGTGTTCTCGTCGGTGGAGCGGGTGGGATCGGTGTCGTCGATGCGCAGGATGAACGTGCCGCCGTTTGCGCGGGCGAAAGCCCAGTTATAGATAGCGGTGCGGGCGCCGCCGATGTGCAGCTTGCCCGTCGGTGAGGGTGCAAAGCGGACGCGAACGTCTGATGCCATGGAAATCTCCTCGATTGCAGGATGGATGTCTAACCGCATAAGTATAAAGCAACAATGCCCACCTCCGCACAACGGGCATCGACCTACTCATTGGGGACAGAGTTAAATGGCCAGTCGTTGGGGAGGTTCTTAGTTTATGGCTGGTCATTTAAGCCTGTCCCCAATGAGTGGGTGCGGAAAGGGTGTGAATGTTGGATTTACGCGCTATGATGTCCCCCTGCATACAGAGCCCGGCGGAATGGTAACGGTCGCCGGGACGCGTTTTTGAAAGGACAATCATGTCAGAAGAACTTCGTTCCATCCCACCCCAACACGGGTCCTTTGTGTTTACGTCGGAGTCGGTGACCGAAGGTCATCCCGATAAGATCGCCGACCAGATCAGCGACGCCGTCCTCGACGCAATCCTCGCCAAAGAAATAGAGCTCCAGGAGCAGGGCTACATCGCCCCCAACGGCGTGCCTGCCAACGTGGAGAACGTCCGCTGCGCCTGCGAGACCCTCGTGACCACCGGCACCGTCATCGTCGCCGGCGAGATCCGCACCCAGGCCTACGTCGACGTGCAGAAGATTGCCCGTGGCGTTATCCGCCGCATTGGCTACAACCGCGCCAAGTTTGGTTTTGACTGCGATACCTGTGGCGTTATGAGCCTCATCCACGAGCAGTCCCCAGATATCGCCCAGGGCGTCGAAGAGTCCTTCGAGACCCAGACCGGCGCTACCACCGACCCGATCGATCTTATCGGTGCCGGCGACCAGGGCATGATGTTTGGCTATGCCTCCAACGAGACCAAGACCCTCTTGCCCATGCCGCACTACCTGGCGTGCCGCCTGGCCGAGCGCCTGGCCGCCGTGCGCCACGACGGTACCCTGCCCTATCTGCGCCCCGACGGCAAGACCCAGGTCACCGTGGAGTATGACGAGAACGGCAAGCCCGTCCGTGTGGACACCG
>CAJMPM010000159.1 GCA_905215225.1 uncultured bacterium | reverse complement strand
AGCTCCTGCTCCGGCTGCGGCGCGCTGCAAGGCAGCCGTTACCTGTTCGAGGAGCCCACGTCGCCGTTTGCCCTCACAGCCATCAACAAGCTGCCCGCGCTGGAGTTCGTGCGCGTGGAAGTCGCCGGCGTCTATGGCATCCCCGCCAGCCAAGGCAACTTTGACCAGGCACTCTTCACCTGGGCACGCGACCACCACACCCAGTTCCACAAGAGCCTGTTCGAGGGAATCTACCTGTAGGACAAAACTCGAAAATCGAGTCCGGATTTCCTCGAAAATCGAGTGTGAAATTCCTCGAAAATCGAGTATGATTATCCTCGAAAATCGAGTATGCGCAGGTAGTGAGGTTTATCAATCATGATTTCTTATGGTTCGGAACAGCCCAAATCCTACCGTCCTCGCCTGTTGGACGAACGACTGCAAACCCTGCTCCAGATTTTTGGAGCGGTCGAGATTCGGGGCACAAAATGGTGCGGCAAATCATGGACCGCGCTCGCATTCGGTGAGAGCGTCGTTCATCTTGATGACCCAAATGTAAAATCGCTGGTCGAAGCCGACCCTTCGCTCGCTCTTCAGGGCAATAAGCCGCACGTCATCGATGAGTGGCAGGAGACCCCCGCAACATGGGACGCCACGCGCCGCGCCGTAGATGCATCCGGCGGCGAGAAGGGCCTCTTTATCCTCACCGGGTCGTCAACGCCGGCAAAAGACTCTGTCACTCACAGCGGCGCCGGTCGCATAGCTCGTCTCGACATGAGCACCATGACGCTTTGGGAACGAGGGCTTTCAACGGGATCCGTTTCGCTGCAAGACCTATTCGAAGGATCATTCGAGCCTTCGGCCTATACAGGCTCGCTCCCCATGCTGGCTGACGCAATTTGCTGCGGAGGATGGCCGGCGCTTGTCGGGGCGAGCCCTCAGATGGCCGCAGAGGTCGTCAACCAGTATCTCGATGCCATGTACGAAGTCAGCGTTCCGCAAAAAGGAGGCGTGGGGTCTACAGCGCGGCACATTGTGTCCTCGCTCGCGCGCAACGTTGCGACCTCTGCTACGCTCAACACCATCGCAGCAGACGCCTCGTTGGGTGACAGTGACGCCCAGCCGGCAACTTCGACCGTGGCGTTTTACCTCGACATGCTGGAGAGCATGTATGCGATCGTAAATCTGCCCGGCTGGGATGCACCCGTCCGCGCAAAATCCCGCCTGCGCACCAAGCCAAAGCGCTATTTCGCCGACCCTTCCATTCCCGCAGCCGCGCTTGGAATGAATCCCGAAAGGCTCCTTGCGGACGGCCAAACTTTTGGCCTGCTCTTTGAGTCCCTGTGCATTCACGATCTGAGTGTCTACCCCTCGTGCCTGCCCGGCTCGCATCCGGGCTCGCTCCACTACTACGGCGACTCCGACGGGCTTGAGGTCGATGCCATCATCGAGCTGAACGATGGCCGCTGGGCAGCGATAGAAATCAAGCTCGGCGAATCCAAGGTTAGCGACGGAATCCGCAACATCGAGCGCCTGCGCCGCAAGGTCGCTCTGAACCCTGCCGCGCGCAACCCCCAGCCGGAGTTCTGCGCCGTCATCACCGCGACCTCGCCCTTCTGCCGCTACGACGCCGAGCACGACGTCTACGTGTTCCCCATTGGAGCGTTGCGGGCGTAGGGCGGTGATTCGGGGCACTGGGTTTGTTTAATGGGTAATTCGGTCTTCGAAGCTACGGCTCCGCCTCGTCATAGGTAATAGCACATCCGCAGGTTGGGCATTGTTGAGGATAGATTGGGAGGCGCAGGCCTGTTCGAGTCCGCAGCTCGGTAGCATGTTTGTCGCGGATATCGATGAAGCTGATGTCTAGGCAAGGGAGGTCTGCGCCACAGTGAGGGCAGGGCAGACAGATTTGGCTGCAGGTGACCTCGATGAGCGGAAACAGGCTCCGGTCCATTAACGCTCGCGGTAGGTTTCCGTACACGCCTCGCGCGATATCACTTCGCCATCCCATGGTCTCCCCTTTCCCGTTTTAACTGTTGAGGAGAGGATGGCGGAATCGTGCAGCTCTCGATGCGGCGCAGCGCGATCCGATCAATCGACATGATTGGGGTGCGACGGACCGCACCCAACTAATACGGAGCAACGGCCTCCGCATGACGACGTGATTCCGAGAAATCGAACTCGGCGGGGCGCAGACGATGCTCATCCGGCTCGCGCAATACCGACCCTGCAAACGCGGCATAGTCCGTATGCTGCAGAAGATACGACCCGCAAAGTTGATAGTCGCCGCGTACCAGCTCAAACGAAATCAGATGAGCGTCGAAGAGCGAGTGCAAATCACGGCGCAGCAGAATACCGTTGCTGACAACCTGCGACTTGGGGCCCGAGTAGTTCTCAATATGTGCAGCTTCGAGCGCTTCGTGGACGTTGCAACCCGAGACGGCGCATCGACCGGTATAGGCCTCAAAGAGCTGATTGCGAAAACGCTGCTGGCCGATCCGCTCGCGACGCAGCGCATAGCGAACCTTTTCTTCGTCACTCGCCGAGGCGCCGGAAAACTCCGCTGCGATTGGATCGTCCTTCATGAAGCTCATATCGGGGAAGAAACGAGCGTCGGGTCCGCCCTTATGGACGGGGCCATGCAGCACAAACCAGCTGTTCTCCGGCTCGTAACGCTCAACGAACGCTAGGCCCAGCACCTTGTAGCCAGCACTCGTTGCAAAGAACACGCCCACGGGAACGCCGCGCTCCATCCACTTGATCATCTTTTGGTTGTAGTCCTGGTCGCGCCAGTTTTCGACCGAAGCACTTTGCGACGAGTACTTGCGCACCCACGTGCCGTCCTCAAGATAGAGCGGCGGAACATCGGGGTAGGCGCCGCGCTTGGAATTGTGCACCGAGAGCGCGAAGGTCTTCTCACGTGGATGCTTAACGCGCCCGCGACCAGGCCAAAAGATGCCCGAATCGCGTGACACGGGAAATGGCTCGAAATCGATCGTCAGGCGAAAGGGATATTGAGGGCTGTCAGCATTGGTACGATGCGGAAGCTTGTCCCACAGGCCGCCACGCTGCTCCTCGCGCAAGAACCACTCCCAAGCCTGGACATATTCAGACGGCACAAAGCTGCAAGCGCGGTCGAAACTCGGCCGGGCAATCAGCGGAACACTAGAAGCGATGCCGTCCATAAGGAACCTCCAGCTAGAACAGTTCCTCTCATAATGGCCGATGCAGAGATACCGCCAAACGAAAAAGGGCCCACTTCCTTCGAAGTGGGCCCTTGCCAGTCTGCATATTAGCGAACGTCGGCATTACGACGTTGCGACACCGGCGAGTTTGACGCTGACGTTATAGGTCGTCGGGCTGTTCTCGATGGACTTACCGTTAACGCAATCCGCATCGGTGCCTTCCATCCAGATATAGACACGCACCGCAACGCCGTTGTAGCCAACGCCCCTAGCAATCGGTTCGGTGTCCTTAGCAACCGAGTAATCGCCGCTGTCACCCTTAGTAGCAACCCATCCGTCCGTGCCGCCTTTAAAGATATGGGGATAGGTTGCTTTCGCGAGCGTCGGAGTGCCATTCTTGTTTTGGATGCTCGTCCAGCCATCAATAGCGCTTGCATCGTTACCCTTGCCCGTCTCATCGCGCATGGCATATACAACGCGCAGTTTTTCTTCGCCGACACACGACTTGCCGTCAGACCCAATCTCCTGCGTGGTAATCGCAACGCGCAGAGAACCAACCATGGTCTCCGACGCCTCGCCGCCCACGGGCTCAATCGTTACGGGCTCACCGTCAGACGCGTCAAGGTAAACGTCAGCCGTGCCAGTATCGGTAATGGTGTAGACGATGTAGTCGCTTCGAATGTAAGCGTTGTACTTCTTGCCGGCAACCTCGTACTCGCCTGGCAAAGCTTCAGCAGTGGTTGAGAAAGCAGGCATTGAGTAGACGGATACCAATCCATGTTTGTAACAGCCGTAGCAAACGTAACAGTATTTAAGGTCATCAGTCGACGACGGGCTGAGCGTGGCACCCGTGGTCTGAGCCTCCAACGACTTCTGCTCGCCACCGTGCTGGGCGCCGTTTTTGAGCTCATCGATCTGAAGGATGAAACCATTGGTCGTCGCACTAATGGTTGACGTGATCGCAGAGACCTTTGTGTTAGCGACGTACCACGCATAGGTCGCTGCCGACAGGGCAAACGCAGAGAGGACCACGCTAACGGCGGCCGCAACAAGTTGTGTTTTAAGGCTCTTAGACGCTTGCACGTGCTCCTCCCTTCAAAAACAGAACGGGCGCCCGGCGCA
>CAJMPM010000158.1 GCA_905215225.1 uncultured bacterium | reverse complement strand
CCGCCCTCAACTAACCTGCCCACGCCAAAACCACCACAATGGGGACAGGCACCTTTGTGGTGGTTTTTTTGTTCTAGTCGTTCTAGTCGTTCTAGTAGTATTCATTCTTATCGATACCCACGAGCACAAGGAGTCCCTTATGGCAGAGCCGCTTACCGCCGGAATCACCCGCGACCGTGCGTTCGAATTGCTCAACGAGCACAACAAGGACCCGTTCCACATCACCCATGGCGAGACGGTCGAGGGCACTATGCGCTACTTTGCGCGCGAGTTCGACCCCGAGAACGAGGAGTTTTGGGGCATCGTCGGTCTGCTGCACGACCTGGATTGGGAGGAGCATGAGGACGACCCCATGAACCATACCATCTATGCTGCCGAGATTCTTGAGGGCGAAGGTGCGTCTCCCGCGCTCATTCGCGCCATCCAGACGCACACGTCCGATTTCAACTCTTCGCTGCCCAAGCCCGAGCTGCAGATGGAAAAGATCCTGTTTGCCTGCGATGAGCTCACCGGCCTGATCGGCGCCGCCGTCATCATGCGCCCGAGCAAGAGCGTTATGGACTTTACGACCAAGTCGCTCAAGAAGAAGTTCAAGGACAAGCGCTTTGCCGCCGGCTGCTCGCGCGACGTGATTACGCAGGGCGCCGAGATGCTGGGCTGGGAGCTCCCCGAGCTCTTCGAGCGTACCATCGCGGCCATGCAGTCCTTCGCCCCCGACCGCGACACCTTCCAGGCCTAACCGCCCACGCCACCTTAAACCGCCACAAAGGGGACAGGCACCTTTGTGGCGGTTTTTCTTGCGCGGTCGTTAGGGGCGGACCTGGCCGGTGCCGCGGAGCTTGTATTTGTAGGTGGTGAGGGCCTCGGCGGCAAAGGGGCCGCGGGCGTGGAGCTTTTGGGTCGAGATGCCGATCTCGGCACCCAGTCCAAACTCGCCGCCGTCGGTGAAGCGCGTGCTGGCGTTGGCGTACACGGCCGAGGCATCGACCGCATCCAGGAAGCGCTCGCAAGCATCCGTGTCCTCGGCAACGATGGCCTCGGAGTGCATCGTGCCGTAGCGGTTGATGTGTGCGATGGCCTCGTCCTCGCTTGCCACGACCTTCACGCTCATCTCGAGCGCCAGGTACTCGCGACCCCAGTCCTCCTCAGTCGCGGCGACGTAGTCATCACCCTCGGCAAGCCCGGCATCGGCGCATGCGGCGCAGGTTGCCTCGTCGCCGTGAATGAACACGCCGTGGTCATGCAGCACGGCCACGACCGCAGGCAAAAACGCATCGGCCACAGCACGGTCGACCAGCAGCGACTCGGCGGCATTGCACACGCCTACGCGCTGGGTCTTGGCATTAACGATAATGTTGAGCGCCTTATCAAAGTCGGCGGATTCATGCACGTAGATGTGGCAGTTGCCCGTGCCCGTCTCGATCACCGGCACAAGCGACTCGCGCACGCAGCGCTGGATCAGGCCTGCACCGCCGCGCGGAATGAGTACGTCGACAATGCCGCGGAGCTTCATGAGCTCGCCAGTGGCCTCGCGGTCGGTGGACTCGATCATCGACACGGCCTCGCGCGGGAAGCCCTTGGCCTCGAGCGCATCGGCCAGCAGCTCGGCGATCATGGCGCACGAGTGATAGGCCAGCGAACCGCCGCGCAGAATGCAGGCGTTGCCAGTGCGGATGCAGATGCCCGCAGCATCGGCCGTCACGTTGGGACGGGCCTCATACACCATGGCGACCAGGCCCAGTGGCACACTCACGCGGGTCAGGTCCACACCACTTGCAAGCACGCGGTGGTCGAGCACGCGGCCGACGGGATCGGGCAGCTCGGCGAGCTTTTCCAGGCCGGCGGCCATGCCCTCGACGCGCTCAGGCGTCAGCAGCAGGCGATCGAGCAGTCCGGCCGTGGTACCCGCATCGCGCGCGGCGGACATGTCGAGCTCGTTGGCGGCGACGATGGAGTCGACACCGTTGCGCAGTGCTGCGGCCATGGCGCGCACGGCCTCCTGGCGCTGCTCATCGCTCGCCGTGGCAAGCGAGGCCGACGCTGCCTTGGCGGCGACGGCAAGATCGTGGACATACGTGGCTATATCGACCGACATGGGCGGCCCTTTCTCCTAGAAGTTTGCAACCATGGTAGCCGATTTGCGCATGGCCTCGCCCGCGGCGGTAGAATTGGTCAACCCGAAACACCGCAACGAATGGAAGCATCACATGGCGCTCATCACTTCGTACCACGTCCCCGGCCTCTACGTCGAGGACCACAGCATCGACGTCCCCCTCGACTGGCGCGGCCTGGAGCCCATGCTTTTGGCCGTCGGCAGTACCATGCGCCGCGGCGCAATGCCGGCGCCCATCGCCGGTGCACCCGAAAGCATCAAGCTCTTCTACCGCGTGGTTTGCGCGCCCGACCGCATTAACGACGACTTGCCGCTCCTCCTCTTTTTGCAGGGCGGCCCCGGCGGCGAGAGCCCGCGTCCGCTGTCGCCCACAAGCGACGGCTGGATCGAGGAGGCCGTCAAGCACTTCCGCGTGGTCCTTCCCGACCAGCGCGGCACCGGACGCAGTAGCTGCGTGGACGGACGCACGATCAAGGCACTGGGTGATCGCGCAACGGCCGCCGGCGCCGATACAGCACGCTCGCAGGCGGACTTCCTCAAGCGCCACCTCGCCAGCTCCATCGTGCGCGATTTTGAGTACCTGCGCCTAGTGGGCTTTGGAGGCAAGCCGTGGGTCACGCTCGGCCAGAGCTACGGCGGCTTTTTGACGCTGAGCTACCTGTCGCTCTTCCCCGAAGGCGTAGCGGCGAGCTTTACCTGCGGCGGCATTCCGCACGTGCCGGCGAGCGCAAGCGAGGTCTACGCGCACACCTTCCCGCGCATGGCCGCCAAGACGCAGCAGTATTATGACCGCTACCCCGCCGACGTCGAGCGCGTGGCAGCCCTGGCCGATGCGCTTGAGAAGCAGAAGCCCGCGCTGCCCGACGGCTCGCCAATGACGGTGGAGCGTCTGCAGCTTATGGGCAGCGACTTTGGCATGAAGCCGAGCTTTGAGCGCATGCATTGGATTATCGATCACGCTTTTGTTGACGGCGACGGCACGTTGACCTGCGGCGCCTCGGTATCTGACAGCTTTTTGATGCGCGCCTTCGAGCGCACCAACACGCGTACAAACCCGCTGTACTGGACACTGCAGGAGTTCATCTACGCCGACGGCGACACAATGCCCATTCGCTGGGCCGCGGCAGAGGAGAAGGCCCATCGCGCCGAGTTCGACACCCTCGCGCGCCCGCTCATGTTTACCGGCGAGGCCATGTTCCCGTGGATGTTCGAGCAGATGCCCGAGCTCAAGCCCTTCAAGCCCGCCATGGACCTGCTGATGGAAGACACAAGCTGGGACAAGATCTACGACCCGCAGCGCCTGGCCTGCAACGAAGTACCACTCCAGGCTGCGGTGTACTTCGACGACATGTACGTCGATTCGAGCCTGCAGCTCGACACGCTCCGCCGCATTGGCAACTCGCACGCCTGGGTGACCAACGAGTTCGAGCACGACGGCCTGCACGGCAGCGTGGTGTTCAAGCACCTCTTCGACGAAGCACTCAACCGCGGAGACCTGCGCCAGATCTTCTAGCAAAGGAGTGTCCCCACCTGCCGGCACAGACGATATGAGCAGGACATAAAAAAGTTGGAAGCCCCTCCTGCATGCATATCCGCGGATTAGGCCGACAATAGAGGTGTCCAAACCGCCAGCGGCCACGCCGCATTCATGGAAGGGGCTTCCGATGAGCAATGCTACCACTTTCGTAGGGCTAGACGTGCATGCCAGGCCGGTGAAGGCCTGCGCGTTCGTCCCGGAAACGGGCGAGACGATCAGGAAATCGTTCGGCTACGAGCCCGGCGAGATCGCCTCATGGGTGTCCTCGCTGCCCCAGCCCGCCAGATGCGTCTACGAGTCGGGAGTGACGGGCTTCCACCTTTGCCGCGAGCTGAACGCGATGGGCGCCGCCTGCGTGATCGGAGCCGTTTCCAAGATGCACAAGCCCGCCGCGGACCGCGGCCGCAAGACCGACAGGCGCGACGCGCAGTTCCTCGCGGTGCAGCTGGCGCTGGGCGTGGTCACCGAGGTGCACGTGCCCGATGCCGAGTGCGAGGGCGCGCGGGATTTGGCGCGGGCGCTGGCCGACGCGCGCGACGACGCCGTGCGCGCCAAGCAGAGGCTTTCGAAGTTCCTGCTCAGGCACGGGCTCGTCTACGACGAGAGGAACGCCGCCGGCCAGAGGCGCAACCGCTGGACCGG
>CAJMPM010000157.1 GCA_905215225.1 uncultured bacterium | reverse complement strand
CGCGCCAGTAGTCCAGCAGCGTGTGCTTAAGGATCATGCCGTTGGGCAGGAAGAACGGGAAGCCGGGGGCCGCGTCTCGCATCATAAAGAGGTCCATCTCGCGGCCGATCTTGCGGTGGTCGCGCTTCTTGGCCTCGTCCAGCATGTGCATGTGCTCGTCGAGCTCTTCCTTGGTGGCAACGGCGACGCCGTTGATGCGGGTGAGCATCTTGTTGTCCTTGTCGCCCTTCCAATAAGCGCCCGAGACGCCGGTGAGCTTAAAGGCCTTGAGGGCCTTGGTGTAGCAGATGTGGGGGCCAACACACATGTTGATGTAGTCGCCCTGCTGGTAGAAGGTGATGCGGGCGTCGTCGTCCAGATCGCCAATGTGCTCGACCTTGTACTTCTCGCCGCGCTCCTCCATAAGGGCGATGGCCTCGGCACGGGGCTTCTCAAAGACGGTGAACTTGAGGTTCTCCTTGACGATCTTTTTCATCTCGGCCTCGATCGCGGGGAAGTCGTCCTCGCTGATCTTGACGCCCTCGGGCAGGTCGACGTCGTAGTAGAAGCCGTTGTCGGTCGCGGGGCCGTAGGCAAAGTCGGCCTCGGGGTACAGGCGCTTGATGGCCTGCGCCATGATGTGCGCGGCGGAGTGACGGATGACGTGCGTGACCTCGTCCTGCGGGAGCTCGGCCACCGAACCGTCATTGTAGAGTGCCTTCATGGGTATGTTTTCTCCTCTCGGATGCCTGATGCAAGTGCGTGCGATGCGCTCGGCGTTTTTGACTTGCATCATTATAGGCAGGTTGCCTTGGTATACAAGCGCCCGCCGCACCTTAATGGCACGGCGGGCGATTTTCTACGCATGCTTCATCGTGTGGGGGCGGGGCTGCGGGGCGCGCGTGCGGCTTGCGCGTGACGCGCGGTGCCCGTGGCTTGCGACCGGCCCGGCGATGGATGCGTTACTGGATGCGAGTTCGGCAGTAGGGGCAGACCTTCCAGTGCGCGTCGAGCGGACGATGGCAGCTGGGGCACACGTTGCGAACCTGGGTATCGCACACGGGGCAGACGACAAAGTCCTTCTCGATGGGGGCGCCGCACTGCGGGCAGGTGCCGTACTGGGCAAGCTGGCGCTCGCGCAGGGCCATATCCAGCTCCTGCTCCTCGCGGTCGGCCGCGTAGGAGTGCGGACGCAAAACCAGGTAGGCGATGAGGCCCACAAACGGGATGAGGGCGATGATGTCCCATGCCACGTAGGCGCTGGCGCCGCGGCGGCGAGCGTCGATGAACACATAGACGACCGACAGCACGTACAGGGCGATGATAAAGCCAACGAAGGCATAGATGACGCCCATAAGCTGCGGCGACATGAGCTCGGAGATGTACTTGGACATTGAGGTGTACCTTTCGGAATATTTACAGTCCGGTCAAGTTTACCACGGGGTTTGTTTATATGGGACTACGGTTGCAAGCGCGGCCGGTGCGGACACAAACATCTCAATCTGTAACAGTTGCTCGGCAAAAACAGTCCCAGATGTTACAGATCGAGACGAACGGGTGTGCCGCCGAGCAAACGTCTCGATTTGTAACAAATGGGACCAAATTTCCCATCTTGCTGTTACAGATCGAGACACAGGGGTCCCTCCCCGACTTCAATCTCGATCTGTAACATCTTGGGCCACAAAACCCCTCTTACTGTTACAGATCGAGACATTCAAAATCCGTCGGAAGGTTTGTCTCGATCTGTAACATCTACAACCCAAATCCTCAGCTAACTGTTACAGATTGAGACAAAGGAAAACGTCCAATCTCAATATCTCAATCTGTAACAACAACTCGGCAAAAACAGGTCTAACTGTTACAGATTTAGACATTCGAAACCGACTGATAGGTTCATCTCAATCTGTAACACATAGGACCGATTTTCCCCTCTTACCGTTAAAAATCGAGACAAGCGGAGGACCCGCCTGGCAAACGTCTCGATCTGTAACATCTGGAAGCCAACTCTTCTGCTTACTGTTACAGAACGAGACAAACTTCTGACACCAGGGACGGCAGACGAGGTCACCGATGGTCCCGAGTTTCCCCTCGCCTGCCGTTGGCGGGTGTTGCGGGGCTGTTCGCCGCATTGCCGCTGCACTGGGGGTGTGCAGACCGTAGGATAGTCCTATTGACAGCCTGTCAACTTGTCTGGGAGGCACTGTGATGGAAACGTTTGATATCGCAATTGTGGGCGCGGGCATCACGGGATGCGCCATCGCGCGTCAGCTCGCGCGGTTTGACCTGTCCATATGCGTGATCGAGGCGGCCAACGACATCGCCCTGGGCGCGTCGAAGGCCAACGGCGGCCTGGTGCACGCAGGCTACGATCCGGCACCGGGCACGGTCAAGTCGCAGGCCAACGCCCGTGGTTGCGAGCTGTATGGCACCTGGGCCCAGGAGCTGGGCTTTTTGTTCCGCCGCACCGGGTCGATGGTGCTGGGCTTTAGCGACGAGGACCGGACGCAACTGGAGAAGCTGCGCAGCAATGGCCTGGCCAACGGCGTACCCGAGCTCTCGATTATCGGCCCCGAGCGCATCCACGAGCTGGAGCCGCGCGCGAGTGCCAAGGCGACGTGCGCGTTGTGGTGCCCTTCGACCGGTTACGTTGACCCATTTGAAGTTGCCATCGCCGCGTTGGAGAACGCGGTTGCCAACGGCGTGACGTTTATGCGCTCCGCACCGGTGGAGGCGATTGAGGTTGCTGGCTCGGATGACGGAGCCGTGCGCTTTACGCTGGCAACGCCCGCCGGCGACGTGCGTTGCCGTTACCTGATCAACGCCGCGGGCAACGGCGCCGCGGACATCTCGCATATGGCGGGCGCCGAGGAGTTCCAGATGGTCTGGCGCCAGGGCAATATCGTGGTGCTGGACAAAGAGTCACGTGCGCTCATGCCGCTCTATCCCGTTCCCACGCCGGTGTCCAAGGGCGTTATCGTCACGGGCACCGTACATGGCAACACCGTGATTACCGCGACAGCCGCCGAACGCGAGCCCGGCGACACGCAGACCTATGCGGGCGATGTCGACGCGCTGCTGAGCGGCGCGCGCAAGCTGGTGACCGATCTGGACACGCGTCGCGTGGTGCGCACGTTTGCCGGCGGTCGCCCGGTCATTAAGGGAACGAACGACTTCTTTATTGGGCAGTCGACCGTGGTGCCGGGGCTGTTCCAGGCGGCGGGCATTCAGTCGCCGGGCGTGGCGAGCGCGCCGGCCATTGCCGAGCGCATGGAGCACGTGATGCGCGATGCCGGCGTGACCCTGCGCGAGCAGGCCGATTGGGATCCGATTCGCCGCGCGCCGGACGACTTTGACCACGCACCGCTTGCGCGCAAGGAGGAGCTGATCGAGTCCGATCCCGCGTGGGGGCAGATCGTCTGCCGCTGTGAGACAGTGCCCGAGGCCGAGATTGTGGCCGCGATTCGACGCCGCCCGGGCGCGGTTTCGGTCGAGGGCGTCAAACGCCGCTGCCGCGCGGTCACGGGCCGCTGCCAGAGCGGCTTTTGCCAGAGCCGCGTGGTGGCGATTCTTGCCCGCGAGCTGGGCTGCGACCCCAGCGAGGTATTACTGGAGGACGCAGGTTCTTGGCTGGTTGAGGGACCTTTGAAGGGGGTGCGCTAGGATGGCGGCATTCAAATCGAGCGCGTTTGATAACGATGCCGTTGAGGCAGTACCGACGCAGGCGTTCGACGTGGTCGTTATCGGCGGCGGACCTGCCGGCATGGCGGCCGCACTTGCCGCGCATAAGGCCGGCGCGCGCGTGGCCATCGTGGAGCGCGAGCAACACTTGGGCGGCATCCTGCGCCAGTGCATCCACCCCGGTTTTGGCCTTTCGCACTTTAAGCAGGAGCTCACCGGCCCCGAGTACGCGCAGCGCTTTATCGACCAGGTGTGCGCGACCGACATTGCGCTGTTCTTGGGCAGCATGGTGCTTGGGATTGATTCGAGCGAGGGCGCGTGTGTGGGCGACCCGGACACGGACGAGGGCACGGGAGATGCCGCAGTCCATACCGTCACGCTCATGAGCCGTACCGGCATGCTTCAGCTCACCGGGCGTGCGGTCGTCCTTGCTATGGGATGCCGCGAGCGCACACGCAGCGAGATCAAGATCCCCGGCAGCCGTCCCGCCGGCGTGTTTACGGCGGGCCTGGCGCAGCGATACATCAATATCGAAAACCTCAAGCCCGGCTCGCGCGCCGTCATTTTGGGCTCGGGCGACATCGGGCTGATCATGGCGCGCCGTTGCACGCTCGAGGGGATTTCCGTCGAGGGCGTATACGAGCTCATGCCATACGTCAACGGTCTGCGCCGCAATGTGAAGAACTG
>CAJMPM010000156.1 GCA_905215225.1 uncultured bacterium | reverse complement strand
ACCTATACCGGCATCGACGGCTCCATGGACTATTCTGATTCTAAATAAGTCCCGTTAGCGCTTCCTGGAGTTGTAATTGACAATAAACGCGAGCAAAGCGATTGATAAGGGGCCGGCTACATAGAAAAAGAGAACGTCAATTGCGCGTAGAGCGTAATATGCATTATCGCCGGACATTGCTGCATACAATACGTAGCCAAATGCTGGTTGGTTTGCGTACCAGCAGGAGAAGGCCAAGAGCGCTAAAAGTGCTACTACCAGAAGTGCATTCAGGACAAATCGTTTGCTTTTCATCGATCGCTCCTTCCGGATGGTTCTTATATAGCATTTTACCAAACCCATTTTTTTCAAAGGATTGCTTAGTCCTAAATAACATGCACTTTCGCTGGAGGGTCGCTGTTTGCCGGCCCTCTTTTTTGCACTTGCGCGGCGGGATGGTAATATCGTTACGTTTGAACTGTTTCGATGTGAAACCGAGGAGATTCCCTCTATGAGTGCTGACTACCCGTCAATGACTACGGCCGAGATCCGCTCCAAGTTCCTCAACTTCTTTGAGGAGCGCGGTCTTAAGCTCTATCCTTCTTCGTCCCTTGTTCCCGACGACCCCTCGCTGCTGCTTGCCAACGCCGGTATGAACCAGTTTAAGGAGTACTACCAGGGCAAGAAGACCATGAAGGAGATCGGCGCGATCTCCTGCCAGAAGTGTGTCCGCACCAACGACATCGACTGCATCGGCGAGGACGGTCGTCACCTGTCGTTCTTCGAGATGCTCGGTGACTTCTCCTTTGGCGGCGTCTCCAAGCAGCAGGCTTGCGCTTGGGCCTTCGAGCTCATCACCAAGGAGTTCAAGCTGCCGCTCGATCGCCTGTACTTTACCGTCTTTACCGAGGACGACGAGACCCACGACGTGTGGCGTTCTCTGGGCGTTGCCGAGGACCACATCTCCCGCCTGGGCGAGGACGACAACTTCTGGGCCGCCGGCCCCACCGGCCCCTGCGGTCCGTGCTCCGAGATCTACTTTGACATGGGCGAGGAGGTCGGTTGCGGCAGCCCCGACTGCAAGCCCGGCTGCGACTGCGACCGCTTCCTTGAGTTCTGGAACCTCGTGTTTACCCAGTACGACCGCCAGGAGGACGGCTCCATGCCGGAGCTGCCGCACCGCAACCTCGATACGGGCATGGGCCTGGAGCGCATGGCCGCCATCATGCAGCACAAGACCGCCAATTACGACGGCGACTTGATGCAGCATCTCATCAAGCTGGGCGAGGAGATCAGCGGCAAGACCTATGACGCCGACGATTACTCCGGTGCCAGCCGCTCGCTGCGCATCATCGCCGACCACTCCCGTGCCGTCGACTTCATGATCTCTGACGGCATCCTGCCCGGTAACGAGGGTCGCGAGTACGTCCTTCGTCGCCTGCTCCGCCGTGCCGTGTTCCACGGTCGCCTGCTGGGCATCGAGGGCGCCTTCCTGACCAAGTTCATCGACGAGGTCAACGCTCAGATGGGCGAGGCCTATCCCGAGCTGCTCAAGAACGTCGCGCTCGTTAAGGGCATCGTCGCCTCTGAGGAGGAGCGCTTCTCCACGACGCTGGACAACGGCCGCGTCTACCTGGACGAGGCCCTGGCAGCGCTTGCCGAGGGCGCCGTACTTCCGGGCGATGTCGCCTTTAAGCTGCACGACACCTTTGGTTTCCCCATCGACCTGACCGTCGAGATTGCCGGCACTGCTGGCCACGACGTCGACATGGACGGTTTCACCGCCTGCATGGAGGACCAGAAGGCCCGCGCCCGCGCCAATGCCAAGGGCGACGCCTGGGGCAGCTTCAACGACGTTTGGGTCGAGCTTTCCGACAAGGTTGCCGCGACCGAGTTCGACGGCTATGACAACGATGTGATCGAGGGCGCCAAGGTTGTCGCCATCGTTCGCAACGGTGAGTCCGTCGAGTCCGCTGCCGTCGGCGAGGACGTCGAGGTCGTGCTCGACCGCACCCCGTTCTACGCCGAGATGGGTGGCCAGCAGGGCGATGCCGGTGAGCTTTCCGCCGAGGGCGTTGTTCTGACCGTTGCCGACACCAAGAACCACAACGGCCTGTATGCCCACGTCGCGCACGTTGCCGATGGCACGCTGACTGTCGGTGCCGCTGTTACCGCCGCGCTCGACGCCGAGCGCCGTGGCTTCCTGCGCCGCAACCACACCGCCACCCACCTGCTTGACGCCGCGCTTAAGCACGTCCTGGGCGAGCATGTCTCTCAGGCCGGCTCGCTGGTGACGCCCGAGCACCTGCGCTTTGACTTCACGCACTTCGAGGCTCTGTCCTCCGAGCAGCTCAAGGCTGTCGAGGACCTGGTCAACCAGCAGATCTTCGCTTCCAAGCCGGTCGTGACCCGCGTCATGGGCATCGACGAGGCCAAGGCCGCCGGCGCCGTCGCCCTGTTTGGCGAGAAGTATGGCGACGTCGTCCGCGTCGTTTCCGTGGGCGCCGAGGACCAGCCGTTCTCCCGCGAGCTCTGCGGCGGTACGCATGCCGCCAACACTGCCGAGATCGGTCTGTTCAAGATCATTTCCGAGTCCTCCACGGGCTCCAATGTCCGCCGTATCGAGGCCGTGACCTCTAAGGGTGCCCTCGACTACATGGCCGACCGCCTGGCGCTCGTTGACGCCGCCGCCGCTGCGCTCAAGTGCCGCGTCGACGAGGTTCCCGCCCGCGTGGAGAACCTGCAGGCCGAGCTGCGCGAGACGTCTAACAAGCTCAAGAAGGCGCTGACCGGTGGCTCCTCCGACGCTATCTCCAGCGCCATCGAGAGTGCCGTCGAGCTCGACGGCTATAAGCTCGTCGTCGCTGAGCTCCAGGGCCTTGAGGCTGCTGACCTGCGCAACGTCTGGGATACCGTGCACCAGAAGGTCGCCGGCCCTGTCGCCTGTGTCGTTGCCAGCGTGACCGAGAAGGGCACGCCTGCGTTGCTCGCCGCCGGTTCCGACGACGCCGTGAAGGCCGGTTTCCACGCCGGCAACGTGATTAAGCAGATTGCGGGCCTGGTCGACGGTCGCGGTGGCGGCCGTCCCAACATGGCCCAGGCCGGTGGCAAGAACGCTGCCGGTATCGCCGATGCCCTCGCGGCCGCCAAGACCGCGCTCGGCGCCTAAGAACCTAGGTTGTCGCTGTGGTCGCGCTCGCGCTGGACATAGGGGAGACCAGGATTGGCATTGCCGTCTCGAGCCGTGATGGCAAGATGGCGATGCCTGTCAAGGTGCTTCCTGCTGCCGAGGTCACTGGCATGGCAAAGACGTTTCGCTACCTAGTCGAGGACTATGAGCCCGATATCCTGGTAAGTGGACGTCCCTTGACCATGGCCGGTGAGCCCGGCCCCCAGGCCGAGCGCGTCGCCGCCGTGGCCCAAAAGATTGCCGACGAGCTCGATCTTCCGTTGGAGTTTGAGGACGAGCGTCTGTCCTCGCAAGAGGCCAAGCGTATCCTGCGCGAGCAGGGACTCAACGAAAAGCAGATGAGGGGTAAGATCGACATGATCGCCGCCAGCCTGTTCTTGCAGACGTGGCTCGATCGCAAAAACGAGGAGGTTTCGCATGTCTAGCGCTTTCGATCCGCGCCAGCCGAATCGTACACGACAGCCTGCGCCACGCCCTGTATCGTCCGGTCAGCGTCCGATGCAACCGACTCAGCGCGCGGCCCAACCCGCCGTACGTTCGGCGCAGCCCTCCTCCCGCCCCGTGCAGCCCACTCAGCGTCCGGGCCAGCAGCCTGCTAGTCGTCCTGCTCAGCAGTCTGCTGCCCATACAGCCCAGCCCGCGGGCGGTTACCGCTTTAAGCAGCAGGCTCCTGCCCAGCGCACGCAGGGACAGGCACCGCAATCACGCTCCCACGCACATCATGCTCATGGCTCGCACGGCGTTGCTCCGGCCACGCGCTCGAGCTATAACACGCGCTCTCGCCGTGGTGCCCAAAAGAAAAGCTCCCCGGTGCCTATGAATATCGGTGGCGTCGTCGCCGTGCTTGCGCTTGTCGCGATCGTTTTCTTTGTCGTGCCAGCTGTCAAGGGCTTTTTTGCCGGTGAGGATGCGAAAGTCACCGCTGGCCAGCAGGTTACCGTTACGATTCCCGAGGGCGCCTCGGGCGACACGATCGCCCCGATTCTCTCCGAGAACCATATTGTCGAGAATCCCAAGGAATACTACGCGGCGGTCAAAAAGCTCAACGCCGACATGTCGCTTAAGCCTGGCACCTACTCGTTCACCACGCTCATGGACGCGACCAAGGTCGTTCAGCAGCTCATGGAAGGCCCCAATGCGGGCTCCGATGCGCTGACAATCCCTGAGGGTCGGACGGTTGA
>CAJMPM010000155.1 GCA_905215225.1 uncultured bacterium | reverse complement strand
CAATATGGCCCCGCAGCGGGTCATCCCGCGCTCGGAGCAGCCCCCTATAAGCTCGTTGCCCATCTTCCCAACGGCCGCAGCGTGTTCTCATTCTGCATGTGTCCCGGCGGACAGGTTGTCGCCGCCTCTTCAGAGCCCGGCCATCTGTGCGTCAACGGCGCCAGTCTCAACGCCCGCGCCGGCCGCAACGCAAACGCCGCTCTCCTCGTTAACGTCACGCCCGACGATCTCCCCAGCGACGATCCTCTTGCAGGCGTAGAACTCCAGCGCATTTGCGAGCGGGCTGCCTATCGCCTTGGCGGCTCCAACTGGAACGCACCGGCACAGCTCGTCGGCGATTTCCTTGCAGAACGCGCCAGCACGACATGCGGCAAGGTAAAGCCCACTTATCCGCTAGGCGTGACTTGGACAGCAATCGATGAGTCATTGCCGCAACATATCATCGAGTCGC
The DNA here is from genome assembly GCA_905215225.1 of uncultured bacterium. GTDB lineage: Bacteria > Actinomycetota > Coriobacteriia > Coriobacteriales > Coriobacteriaceae > Collinsella. Next base: position 3,919 of record CAJMPM010000155.1, on the reverse strand, counting down.
TTCGTCTGGTAATTCCCTTACTCGGCAAAAAACTGCGTGGCTACGACCATCCCGATGCCGTCCTCACCGGTGTTGAGACACGCTCGAGCTCTCCGGTCACCGTTACTCGAGACCGTCAATGCCACGCTGTATCGACCCCGGGGCTCTACCCTTGCGGCGAGGGAGCCGGATATGCCGGAGGAATCATGAGCGCCGCTACCGATGGCATCCGTTGCGCCAAAGCCATCATTGCTGATCTCTAGTCCACTAAATAGCACTGCCCCCGAACTCCGCGAGGAGCTCGAGGGCAGTGCTTTTATTTCTTAAACCGCGCACCCTGGCGTTTTCTGCCCGATGCGAACGTGGAACCCTTGCGGGCCTGCGAACGTAAGCGCTCGCTCGTCTCGTCCTCAGACGCACCCTCGAGCATCGCCCGAATCTGAACGACAGCATCGCGCAGGCGCGCCGCCTCCTCAAAGTCCATAGCGGCAGAAGCGTTACGCATATCCTCTTCCATGGTTTCGACGATCCGCACAAGCTCGTCATGCGGCAGTTCTTCCAACTGCTCCGCAAGTGTCTGCTCGGGCGCCACCGTTTCCGGCACACCGCCCTCGCCCGACTCATCGGGCGTATAGAATGCGCCATGGCCAAGAGAGTCGCCCTTCGAACGCCCCTTGGAACCCACGGTTTTTTCGGCCTCGGCAATAAAACTTGAGATGTCGTTGATGGCCTTGCGCACTGTCTTGGGCACAATGCCATGCTCTTCGTTATATGCCATCTGAATCTCGCGACGGCGCTGTGTCTCCTCGATGGCCTCTTTCATCGAATCGGTCACAACGTCTGCATACATGATGACTTCGCCATCGGCGTTACGGGCCGCACGGCCAATCGTCTGAATCAGCGAACGGCGGTTGCGCAAGAAGCCTTCCTTATCGGCATCGAGAATTGCCACCAGTGAGACCTCGGGGAGATCCAAGCCCTCGCGAAGCAGGTTGATGCCAACGAGAACATCGATCTTGCCCTCGCGCAGCGTTCGCAGGATCTCGACACGGTCCATTGTCGCCGTATCAGAATGCATGTAATAGACCTTAATGCCCGCATCAAGCAGATGGTCGGTCAGGTCCTCGGCCATGCGCTTGGTCAACGTGGTCACCAGCACGCGCTCCTTGCGGGCAACGCGCTCGCGAATCTCGTCCTCAAGATCGTCAATCTGGCCTCGGACCGGACGAACGTCGATCTTGGGATCGAGCAGGCCGGTCGGACGAATGATCTGCTCAACGTCGTTTTGGCTCACCCGCAGCTCGTAGTCGCCCGGCGTGGCCGAAACATAGATAAACTGGGGGATCCTTGCCTCAAACTCATCGAAACGAAGCGGGCGGTTATCGAGCGCCGAGGGCAGGCGAAAACCGTGTTCCACCAGCGTCACCTTACGCGAGCGGTCACCTTCGTGCATGCCGCGAATCTGCGGCACCGTCACATGGCTCTCATCGATGATGCAGAGCATATCCTTGGGAAAGTAATCGATTAGGGTAAACGGCGGCTCACCCGGTTTGCGACCGTCCAGATGACGCGAGTAGTTCTCGATGCCGTTGCAAAAGCCCATCGTCTCGAGCATCTCAAGATCATAATCGGTACGCTGCTGCAGACGCTGCGCCTCGAGCAACTTGTCGGTCGCCTTGAGCTCCGCCACGCGCTTCTCGCACTCTTCGCTGATCGATTTCAGAGCCGCCTTGACCTTCGGCTTCTCGGTCACGTAGTGCGATGCCGGCCATACGGGGATGGCCTCGTACTCACGAAGCATCTCACCGGTGACCTCATCGATCTCGGCAATCAGCTCGACCTCGTCGCCAAAGAACTCAAACCGCAACGGATGCTCGGCATAAGGCGGATACACGTCGACAACATCGCCGCGCACGCGGAACGTGCCGCGTGCCAGGTCATAGTCATTGCGGTCATATTGAATGTCGATAAGTGCATGGATAAAGTCATCGCGCTCGAGCGGCACCTTCTTGTCGACGTTTGGAGCCAGACCCGCATAGTCCTCAGGAGAGCCAATGCCATAGATACACGAGACCGATGCGACAACGATTACATCGCGTCGAGAGAGCAGTGACGCGGTCGCCTGATGGCGCAGCATCTCGACCTCTTCGTTAATCGAGGAGTCTTTCTCGATATATGTATCGCTTTGCGGCACATACGCCTCGGGCTGATAGTAGTCGTAATACGAGACGAAGTAGACCACAGCATTATTGGGAAAGAACTCTTTGAGCTCGCTTGCAAGCTGAGCGGCGAGCGTTTTATTCGGAGCCATGACCAGCGTCGGCTTTCCCAGGGCCTCAATAGTCTTTGCCATCGTGAAGGTCTTGCCCGAACCAGTCACACCCAGCAAAACCTGATAGCGGTCTCCGTCCCTCACACCCTGCACAAGCGACTCAATGGCCTTGGGCTGGGAACCGGCAGGCTCATAGGGAGAAACGACTTCAAACGGCACCTCAGCGCCCTCAACGCCAAAGCGCTTAAGTTCACCGCCAACGCGTTCTACTTCAAATTCCGCCATGGATACTCCTAACTCATACATCTGCAGTATACGCAGGCGGTGGGCTTAGTCCTATACGAACCGATCAGGATAGAGAGTCTTATAGCGAACCCAGGCATTATTGACGCGAATCAGATAAGCCTGCGTCTCGGGAAAGGTGATCGCGTTGTGAAGCGATGTGTCCTGCTGCGCCCAACCGTCCACATTACCCATGCCGGCGTTATATGCAGCAATAGCGCTGTCCGTCGACCCGTTAAAATACGTTAGAAGATACGAAAAATACGCACAGCCAAACTCGATGTTCGTAGCGGGATCGTTAAGGTTGTCGGCTGAATACTCACTACCATCGACAAGACCCAAGGCAATCATATCCTGGGCAGTCTCAGGCATCAGCTGCATCAATCCCCGAGCGCCTTGAGTCGACTCAGCCTCGGGATCCCAATTCGATTCAGACTTTATAACAGCACACACCAGATACGGATCAAGATTGTGCGAAATACTCGATTGCTTTACATACGCCTCGTAGTCAATCGGATACAGCGGCTTAAAGAAAGCGGCAGGGGCACACGAGTAGACGAGCGAAATAAGGCCGAAGACGAACACAACGGCAAGTGGCGCCACGCGATACCACGTAAAGAAACGTGCCTTAGGCATCGGCCTCCTCCTTATCCGGAGTATCTATAAACCTGTGGCATGCAAGCCATGAGTCAAGCTGCTCAAAGAGCGAATTATCGGCTGCCGAATTATCAATCACCGTTGTAGCGAGATTGCACAGCGCAGACTCATCGGGCTGGCAAGCAGAACGGGCATCGAAATCAGATGGCTCCATGCCACGTTGAATAGCGCGCTCGCGACGAACTGACAAAGGGGCGCTAATGACCAGAATTTCATCAGCCAAGCCAAATGCATCCTCAAAACCAGTCGGGGCAGAAACCTCGACTACCGCAAAGGGATAACGGGGGGACGAAACCGTGCAGCAAACCGGATCAAGGATCCTCAGCGAAAGCTGTTCAATGAGAACCGGGTGAACGATGCCATTGAGCTGCGCAACTGTATCAGGAGAGGCGAAAGCTCGAGCAGCGAGGACATTGCGGCGAATGCCGCCCTCCCCGTCCAGAATGTCCCAACCGAATTCTTCCGCGAGGGCATTGACGATATCGGAGCCTGGCACATAAAGCGATTTGGCAAGCTCATCCAGATCGATAAGCATGGCGCCATGAGATTCGAGATAGCGGCAGGCAGTCGACTTACCCGAAGCAATATTGCCCAAGACAAATACGGTAAACATCAAGCCCTCCCTAACGCCAATGCGAGTAATTATCGCTCAAATACACTAGATGGACTCAAAATACAGCCAAACAGTAAGAGCACATACGGGGGAGCTAGGGCCCAAAGTACAACGTA
>CAJMPM010000154.1 GCA_905215225.1 uncultured bacterium | reverse complement strand
CAAGATCCAGGGTATCGGCGCCGGCTTTGTGCCCGACGTCCTCGACACCCAGATCTATGACGAGATCGTCCCCGTCGAGAACGACGACGCCTTTGCCACCGGCCGCGCCGTGGGCCACAAGGAGGGCGTGCTCGTGGGCATTTCGTCCGGTGCCGCCGTGTGGGCCGCACTGCAACTGGCCAAGCGTCCCGAGAACGAGGGTAAGACCATCGTGGCCCTGCTTGCCGACACCGGCGAGCGCTACCTGTCCACGGCACTGTTCCAGGACTAAGGGCCCGTCACTTGTCGATAGGCCCAAGGCACGCCAGTCTACCCTCTCTTCTGGCGGCCTGAGCTCATCTCGTTAGGGTGTCCCACGAGACGTCCGAACTTGCTACAATGTCTGCGGCGCGGAACCAGCCTCCCGCGCCGCTTTTCTTTTTTGGCCACATGCCACCAAGGAGAACCTCCCCATGCACAACAAGCGCGTGCTCGTCGCCATGAGCGGCGGCGTCGATTCCAGCGTGACCGCGTACCTGCTCAAAAGCCAGGGCTACGAATGCGTCGGCGCCACCATGCGCCTCACCTGCCCCGCACCCGATCCCATCACGGGCATGAGTAAGGTCGACCGCGACATCGCCGACGCAAAGGCCGTCGCCGAGCGTCTGGGGATCCCCCATCATGTGCTCGACCTGCAGCAGACGTTCGACCGCAACGTTATCGAGCGCTTCGTGACTGCCTATCAGGAGGGGTTGACGCCCAACCCGTGCATCATCTGCAACCGCCATATTAAGTTTGGCGCGCTGCTCGATGCGACGCTGGATAGGGGCTGCGACTACATCGCCACGGGACATTACGCCAAAACAAGCCAGGCGGCAGACGGCACCTGGCAGCTACATCGCGGCGAAGATCCCAAAAAGGACCAAAGCTACTTTTTGTATTCGCTTACGCAGGAGCGCCTGGCGCACACGATCTTTCCGCTGGCGGGCCTAGACAAAGAGCGCAACGTGCGCCGCATAGCCGCCGAGCAGGGCTTTACCAACGCCCAGAAGGCCGAGAGCGAGGATATCTGCTTTATCGCGGACGGTGACTACGCGGGCTATATCGAGCGCCGCTGCGGACATCCCGCTGCACCGGGCGACATTGTGTGGCGCGACGGCAGCGTGGTCGGACGCCATAACGGCGCGTTGCGCTATACCATCGGCCAGCGCAAGGGCTTGGGCGTCGCGATGGCGCATCCCGTGTATGTGACGGGCGTCGATGCCGCCAACAACATTGTGCATCTGGGCGAGGCCGAAGACCTGACGGCCACAGCGCTCACGGCCAACGACTGGATCTGGAGCGCCCCTGCCGACCGCATGGAGGCAGAGCTCGATGCCGGCGGCATTCACGTGGGCGCCAAGTACCGTTACCGTCAAAAGGACCAGGCAGCAACCCTTACACGTGGCGAAGACGGGCAAATGCTGCTAACTTTTGACGAGCCGCAACGAGCCATCGCCCCCGGCCAGGCCGTTGTAGTCTATCGCGGCGACATCGTCCTGGGCGGCGGTACCGTGACCGGCGCACTTAAGTAGCCACGGGTTTATCGCCGCACGTGTCGAAGTACCTCTACAGCGGCACTAACCTCGATTACGCGACGCTCGAGGCCGCGGCGAATGGCCTCGAGTCGACCCTCCGCCGTCGCCCATTCGCTCTGCGAAAGAATCTCGATCGCCTCATCAACAAATCCGTTGAGCCGCGATGAATCGAACCAATCGAGCGAGTCCGCAAGCGACAGCTGGACGAAAGGGTCGGGCCCAAACGGCTTAGCGGAAAACCCAAACTCCCCAGCTGCGAGCACGGCAGTTGGTACGTTGTACCACAGGCAGTTGCCGCTATCGAACAGCGGAGCAGGTTTTATCTCCAGGGTGTCGACATTGCGGATGATGCCGAAGTTTCGCCAATGGCGGTCGCTGTTGGCCAAAAGGGCATCGCAGACAATCATCTGCGACATAGACCTTCTCACAGCGGCCTCATCGACACCATGCTTGCCGAGGTAGCAACAGTATCGATCGTATGTCGAGTTTCCCCGCTGGCTACCAAGTGCGCCCTTAACGTAAACAGCCGGAACGTATTCCTCGCGGCCGTCAAGAAAATCCTCGCACAGGCACACGGGGCCATTGAACATCCGCTCAACCGTATAAGGAACAACCTCGCCCTCCAACAGCAAGCGACGATGTAGAGCCGTTGCAACCGCCTCGTTAAAGGGACGTTGAGCGTCCATCCCGCACCCTTTAGCCAAAACGCGAATGCCGTTTCGGATTATCCACGATTTAGGGAGCTCGCCCTCGGACGTGTTATCCGGATTTTTAAGACCGATGCCTTCCAGCCAACCCGAACGATCTTCGGGCGCCGATCGCTCAAAATCATTCTCGAAGTAATTGAGGTTTCGCCATTCGAGCCCGTCGCAATCTGCCGGTCGCAGCCAATAACAATCCGAAAGTGATAGGCCCAGGCACCGAACCGGAACCTCGATGCCACTGGCAATTCCCAGTTCACGATAGCGCGAGACGAGCCCGGGGCGGACGTCAGGCACCGACCGATGGCTCCACCACACGTTGAGCTCCCGTTTATTCACCGTAGGAGAAGAGCTCGAGCATGTGCCAAACGGCATTCGTTGCGCATCGAGGACATCGGCGATTTCGAAGGGAAACTCGCGCGTCGGATCAAACGAAACACGCGCAACCTCGTAATCGGCCGACATCAGCGTAAACTTGCGCCCCACATCGGCCGCAGGACGGCGTCCACGTTTGCGGACCTTTTGATAGGCGACCGCAGAATTGTACTCGACCATCTTCCGTCCGCCCACAATATCGCACGCGAGCGTTCCCGATGCGGCAAGTTGAGATATGCGGGCTTTCGTAACGCCCAATAGGCGGGCAGCATCACCCATAGACAAGTACTCAGACATATCCATACACTGCATCACCTCGTTAAGTAATTTACGCGTTTAGTTAATAGATTACATACATCATAATACTAAACGACCTAAAGCGAAAAAAGGCCCGAGAAATCGGGCCTTAGCGATTGGTCAGCCGAGTCGCAAGTTGCTCCCCTAGCGCTGTACCAAGCTGCTCCCCTAGCGCTGAACGTAGGCGCGAACCAGTTCAAAGGTGTTGCGCACGCCGTCGATGTGGCTGCGCTCGTAGTTGTGGCTCGCGTACACGCCGGGGCCGATCAGACCATGGCGAATGTCGTAGCCGGCCGAGAGCGTAGCCTCGACGTCCGAGCCGTAATGCGGGTACACGTCGATGGCATAATCGAGCTCGAGCTCGCGCGCGATGTTGGACAGCGTGGTCACCAGGTCGTAGTTGTACGGACCGCCCGAATCCTTGGCGCAGATCGACACCATGTGCTCGGTGCAGCCTAGGTCGTCGCCCACGCAGCCCATGTCAACGCTGATCATCTCGCGCGTGTCGGCCGGCACGAAGGCGCCGCCGTGGCCCACCTCCTCGTACACGGTAAAGAGCAGCGAAACCTTACGCGAAAGCGTCACCTCACCGTCAGCAACGGCGCGGGCCAGACCCAGCAGAATCGACGCCGACAGTTTGTCATCCAGGAAGCGACTCTTAATGTAGCCGCTTTCCGTCACCGTGGTACGCGGATCCATAGCGATGATGTCGCCCGTCTGAATGCCCAGCTCAAGCACGTCATCCTTGCTGTCGACATTCTCGTCGAGCAGGATTTCCATGTTCTTCTCGATGGTCTTGACCGGCTCGTCGGCCACGTGCGCCGAAGGCTCGGTGTTGAGGACCACACCCGTAAAGACTTTGCCGTCACGCGTGTAGACGGTGCAATTCTCGCCATCGGCCGTAGACCACTGGTGCCCGCCGAGCGTCGTGGGACGCAGGCGGCCATTGTCCTTAATGGAGCGCACCATGGCGCCCAGGGTGTCGACATGGCTGGCCAACACAAGCGGCTCGCCCTCGCCGCCAAGCTCAACCAGCACGTTGCCCTTATTGGAACGCTCAGGGCCAAAGCCCATATCGCGCAACGTTTCCATTAGATAATCAGTCGCCGCACGGGTAAACCCCGTAGGCGAAGCAATAGAAGTCAGCGTCTTAAGCTGGTCAGTAATAAAACCAAGCGTAGAATCCATTTGGGACACCATCCACAACTCCAAAGTCAACATCCCGTAATCAGTAAAAGCCCCAACAACGATACCACCACGCACAAATGTTTACCCAGCGAGATGACCCATCGAGCCCACCAGAACAGCGCCCGCCGAACCAGTTTAGGCAGCCGGGCAGATCTTCTTGAAGAGCTCGATGACGTCGTCGAGCGTCGCCTCGCGCGGGTTACCCGGGAAGCAAGCGTCGGCCATGGCGTCCTTGGCCAGGACCTCAATCTCGTCAGCCTTCATGGCCTCGCAGACGTGCGGGATGTTCACGTCGGCGGAGAG
>CAJMPM010000153.1 GCA_905215225.1 uncultured bacterium | reverse complement strand
TTGTCGTCACCTGCCCTTGCTGCGGCTCGCAAATACCGTGTCTCGACATTCGGTTCATCGATGCGCGCGACAGGTTCAGCGACGAAGTGAGAAAACAGACAGGCGTTCATATGCCGGTGTATCCGGAGAAATGCCCTGTTTGTGGCCTCGATATCGTGTATGACGCCGGCGACGAGGGATAGGTGATGCGGAGGAGCTGGCTGTGAAGGCATCTCCGTCCCTACAAATAAATCCCCTCACCGAGTTGCTTGTGAAACTTGGCGTGATGGTCGCGTGCCCAGGTAAATAGCGCCTGGGCAAAGTCGGTACGCGTGGCCGGGACGCCAAAGACGCCGGCAACTTCGACGCGCACAAACTCCAGTGCCGGCAGCTTGTTGATGGCAGTGAGGGCAAACGGGGACGAGGGCTCCTCGAACAGATAGCGGCTGCCTTGCAGCGCGTCGCAACTGGTGCACGTGTTGCCGAGCGACGGGGCTTTGGAGGCTCGCGCGCCTACGGGCTTGTAGCCGCAGCGCTTATGAAGGTAGTCGCGGATCTCGCCCGGCACGCAGCCAAGAGCGGGCACGATGGCGAGTGCGTTGGCGTTGGCCGTGTCGATGGCAATGTGCCCGGCTTCGTTGGGCGCGTGCGCGATGGCGATGCTCTCGTCGTTATCGGCTCGATAGGGAATGCCGAAGGCCGCGACCGAGGTCTCTTTGTGACACTTCCAGCACTCGCGCTTGCCCAGTACTAGATATATATACGGCGCAGAGGGGTCGGATCGGTCAATACCGGGCAGCCACTCGGCAAAGGGCTCGGGGTTGACGCCGCTGGGTACATACCAGATTTTCTTGGTCCGGTCCCATTTGGCGCCCAACGCCTTGGCTTCTTCTTTGTGCGAAAAGGGAACATCGAGCTCGGTGCGCATGGTGGCTCCTTGGTGCTGCAGGTGTAAGTGGCTCAAGGATACCGCAGGGCGCAGGCATCGTGGCGTTTTGCCGAGAAGCTGCGGTGCGGACTGATTGGTTATGCCGATGGATAGATCGGCAAGTAGATGGTCGGCTTTTGGCTAGTTGGGCGGTTGGAGCTGCCAGCGGATTTGGCGACATAAAACAAAACAGCCCAGAGGACATAGCCTCTGAGCTGTGAACATTTGGTGGGCGTTAGAAGATTTGAACTTCTGACCTCTTCCGTGTCAGGGAAGCGCTCTCCCCCTGAGCTAAACGCCCGATCAAGGGTGCGCAAGCGCGCAAGGGATAATATAACGGAGCCTGAACTCGGTGGCAAGAACATTTTTAAAAATCGCTTACATTGTGGAATTCGGGGGCTTTGCCATATCCATTTCAAAAGAGCCTGCTGCCGCGATTTGGCTGTCGCATAATGCAAGGCCATTGCGGTATCGAGCTATGGAAAGACGCCTGCGGAATTGTCCTACCGATAAGCGGACAAGCCTCCAGCTGATGACTTCGCCGTGGTAAGGTAAGCCGAATTGTTTCCAGGCTGTTTCGGGGGAGTGGAATGAGCAAAGAGTGTGTCGAGCAGGTCGAAGGCGCAGGGGCTTCGGTGCCGATGACCGATATATCGAACATTGATGTGCCCGAGGGCACCGACGAGCTCAGCCGTAGCACCCGCCGCGCCTGGCGCGAGCGCCTTAACGATGCGTCGTCGCGCAAGATGATCACGGGCGTCTTGGCTACGCTGGTGGGCGGTTCGTTTTGGGGTTTCTCGGGTACCAGCGCGAGTTTTTTGTTCGATACCTACCATGTCGATACGCTGTGGCTTATGAGCATACGGCAGATTCTCGCCGGCCTGCTCTTTATGGCTGTGGTTGTCACGCGCGACCGCGCACGCCTGGTCAAGCTTTGGACGACGTCCGCTGATCGCAAGCAGCTGCTGCTCTTTACCGCTTTTGGCCTGCTGTTCAACCAGTTTTGCTATCTTTCGGCCGTGCGCCTGACGAACGCCGGAACCGCGACGGTGCTCCAGTGCCTGCAGCTCGTTATCATCATGGGCTACACCTGCGTGATCGATCGCCGCATGCCGCGTGCTCGCGAAGTCATCGGCATTGGCCTAGCTCTGGGTGGAACCTTTTTAAGCGCCACCGGCGGCGACCCCACCAGCCTGAATATCTCGCCGCTTGGCCTGGCAGCAGGTCTTATGTGTGCGGTCAGCGCCGCGTGTATGGCGGTGATTCCCGCCAAGATCCTGCCCGAATACGGTAGCCCCATCGTCACGGGCTCGGCAATGCTCACGGCGGGCGTGGTTTCATGTGTCTTCGTGCGGCCCTGGGCGCATATGCCGGCGCTCGACGCTGCCGGCATCGAGGCGCTCGCGGTGTTCGTGGTTATCGGCTCGTTTTTTGCTTACATGCTTTATATGCAGGGCGTTAAGGACATCGGCTCGGTGCGCGCGAGCCTCATCGGAACTGTGGAGCCGGTTTCGGCGACTATCACCAGCGCCGTTATGCTGGGCACGGTGTTTTTGCCGACCGACCTTATCGGCTTTGCCATGATCATCGTGATGATGTTCCTCACGGTGTAGCTGGCGCCGCCGCCAAGACAGAAAAGGTGTTGTGCCGCATTTTCGCCAATTGACGTCCGTGTCTGGAGTTTAGCTGTCGATGCCCAAAATGCCATAAACTAGTAACGTTATGGACTTTTTCATTGCGACTCAATTGCGAGGATTTCTTTATGGCTGGTAATCACTTTAAGGGCAGCGATAGCGGCCGTCCTGCAGTTCCGCCGCGTCCGAACGGGGCTGGTAAGGCCGGCACGCCGGGCGGCGCTGGACAGGGCGGTTCCGGTAAGCGCGTGTCCCCGGGCGAGACGGCGATGTTTACCGCTCTGTACGAGCAGTCTCAAAAGGCAAAAAAGACCGGCCGTGCAAGAGGGAATGTCTTTGCGGGCGGTGCAACCTCCGCGTCGCAGCCGATCGGGGCTCCTTCGGTACCCGCGAACAACGCGGGTGCTGCCAACGCCGCGAATGCCGCCGGCAACGTTAATGCCGGCAAGGCCGCCAACAATACTCCCTCTGCCGGTGGCGCGGGGCTTACGGGTAACCTTGGCACGATTTACACCGGCGCCTCCGAGACTGGCACGTTCGCCCGCCTGGATGATAGCGGTGCCGAGTTTGCGGGCTCGGGTTCCAAGGAAGATTATTACGATTTTGGCTTGAACTACGGTAGCGACGCTTCGTCGAGTTCGCCCTCTGACGGTCTGGTCCGTCATCGTCATCGCAAGGGCGAGCGCAAAAAGTGTCACACCGGCGCCATTATTGCCGCTGTAGTCGCGGTGCTTCTCGTTGCGCTTGGCGCAAGCGGCTTTATGCTGCTTAACTCGGCAAAGACCGTAAAGAGCGAAGCGAAGGAGGCTGTCGAGATCGTCGGTGGCCTTAAGGACAAGGTCACGTCGGGCGATTTTTCGACGCTGCCTGACGACGCGAAGAAGATCGATGAACTCTGCGACAGCATGAAGGCGGAGACCTCGAGCCCGCTGTGGACGGCGGCTTCGTTTATCCCGGTGTATGGCAGCGATATCAATGCGGCCCGCACCATGATCGACGCCCTGTCCGATGTCTCGAGCAATGCGCTGGTTCCCATGGCCGATAACCTTTCGCAGGCTACGCCCGGCAAGCTGTTCCAGGACGGGACAATCAACGTGTCCGCGCTGCAGGCGGTCGCCGATTCGCTCTCCGATAGCTCGAAGGCGTTCAAGAGCGCCAACAAAAAGGTGCAGGGTATTGGCGATACGCATATCGCCCAGGTGACCGAGCTGGTCGATAAGGCAAAGGACGGCTTTGCCACCCTGGACGGAGTAGTCGCCGCGGCAGCGAAGATCGCCCCCGTTCTGCCCCAGATGCTCGGCGCCAACGGCCAGACGCGCCATTATCTTGTGCTCGCGATGAGCAATGTCGAGATCCGCGCCTGCGGCGGTTTCCCCGGTTCTCGCGGCGTGATGTCAGTGACTGACGGTAAGCTCGAACTGGGCGATTTTGTCAAAGTCGACATGATGAAAGAGCCTTTGAGTCCGCTTCCCATCACCGATGAAGAGGCAAACTTGTTCACGACCGGATGGGGCCTGACCGGTTTCAACACGCTCGGATACACGATGGGCGACGTTACGATGACGCCTGATTATCCGCGTGCGGCTCAGCTTGCCAGCGATATGCAGAAGGCCATTGTCGGAGATGACATCGACGGCGTATTTGCAGTCGATCCGGTATTTTTGCAGTATATGCTCGGCATTGTAGGTGGCACGCAGCTTCCCGACGGCACCGTCGTCGACGGAAGCAACGCTGCAAAGGTGCTGCTGCACGATATTTATTGGAATTACCCGGTAGAGGAACAGGACGCCATTTTTGCGGCGGTTGCCGGATCGGCTTTTAACAAGATCGTGGACGAACTGGGCTCCAGCGATATTACTAAGATTGCTGCCGCCATCGAAAAGGGCGCTTCCGAGGGTCGCATCCTCATGTATT
>CAJMPM010000152.1 GCA_905215225.1 uncultured bacterium | reverse complement strand
CCCTGCAGCGGGACCAAAGTCGGCGATGATATCGCCCTCGCCCACGCGCATGGGCTTGGCAGCGCCAGCGGCCTCGGCATGTGCCCACAGCTCGGTCCATACGGCTGCCGGGTAGCACTCGCGTGCCTGGCGATCGTGCGTCACACGGGCGAGCGCGACCGGACCGCTCGCCGCCTGCATCGCACGGCCAAAGCGCACGCGCAACAGGGCGGCGGGCTCCAAAGACACGCCGTCGCGGCGCAGCTCGGCCGTCAATGTGGCAAGCGGGCCCTCTTCGTGCGAAAGCGGATAGCTGTCCAGGTCGACATCGGCAAACAGCACGGCATCGTAGCTGCCAGGGCGAAGAACCGACGCATCGGCAAGCGACGCGAAGCGCACTTGTGCTCGTGGTGTGCGATCGACCTCATAGGTCTCGTAATCGTAGGCGGTGCTACGCTTGTCCACCTTGGTGCGAATGCCATCGAGCACGGGCACGGTCGCGGCCTGCGACACGTCGAGCGCGCGAGCATCGTTCATAAGGATGTCGATGGCATGGCGCAGCAAAGCCGTCTCTGCCTGGCGACGGGCCTGGCCGTCAAGGCCGCCTAGAGCGCGATCGGGCAACGCCTCGGCAACGGCAAGCATGGCCTTAAGCGCCGTCACGGGCTTGTCACGCCACAGCGCCTGGAACACGTCCGAAACCACACACGGCACGTTCTTAAACCAGTTCTCGTCGCTCGCCGCCTTGCGCGCGCCCCTCACCTGGCCCTGAACGCTCTGCAGCAGGCTCTTAACGCCCGCAGTAGTCTTGCTGCGCGAGAGACGCATATTCTTATCGAAGGTACGGGCATTGACGGCATCAGCGCCCGAAAGCGGACTGTAGATCCAGTCGGTAAGCTCCGGCGCGGGCCACCACTCGGTCTTTGACACCGTGCCCTCATCGGCGGCCTTCATACGCTCGATCAGGCCGGCGAGCGCCGCAAACTGCCTGCCCGCAATGGATTGGGAAAACGCCGTGAACTCAACTGTCTCGGCAGCAATATGACGGGCCGCCAGACGAGAGACGAGCTCACCGAACAGCTGGGGTGCCCGGGCAGAAACAACGAGCACGCGCACGGGGTCGGCGAGCGTTGCGGCGCCGTCGACCCCGGAACCCTGGCACGCTTTCACCAACTTATCGATGGCGTCCGCATAGACATGAGCACGGGCATGGGGGCCGGCGACCTCAATAAAGGCAGGCTGAGCGGCGGTCCCGCAAGCGACATCAGACGCGACGGCATCCTCCCCCAGTGGCGCGATCTCAAACAGCACACCGCGGGCATCAAATGCCGTGGCAAGCTCCTCGCGCATCGCCGCCTGCTCGCAGGCAAGCAGCACGAAGACCTCTCCCCCATTGTTCGCCACGGCAGACAGCAGCTCGAGCAGGCCGTGCGTAAACGACGTGATACCGCGCACGCATACGGCGCGGGTGCTCGCCGGCAGGTTATCGGCCAGGGCACCGGCCATAATGTCGGCTGCCTCGCAGGGCTCGACCATATCTCGACGGTCCAAACCGCCCGCGTAGGCACGCAAAAGCTCAAACACACGAGCCTCGGCATCGCTTTTTGGCTCAGGCTGGCAGTTGTCGCCACGGCATCGTTCGGCACCCGTCCCCGCCACACCCGGCAGCACATCGCGGGCCATGCGCGCGAGCATGCGCACCGTGCCCTGGCTACGCGAAAGCGGCTGCAGGTCGGCATCGTCGCGGCGGGCAATCATATCCGAAAACAGCATCTGACGTTGCAGGTTGTCGACGAAACTGCGCCCGTCACCCAATAGCTCCCAAAGCGAGCGAAGCCACGATGTGGGCGTCTTGTAGTCGATACCCAGCGAAGCCCCGGCTTCCGCCGCATCATGACGGCACAGGTCGAGCTCGGCAAACGTAGGTGCCAGCAACACGGCACGCCCGTGGCGGGCAATAAGGTCGGCAAGCAGCGCCGACTCGGCATCGCTCAAATCCGTGCCGGCATTGGTGGTATAGATTCGAACAGGCATGGTCCTCCGCTCAAACTGTTCGCAATAATCAATGCATCCATCCTACCCGCCCACGCGGACAGATTTGCCCCACACCAACAGATTTGATCCCCTGGGGACGGAGGAAAACGGATCACCGGGTTAGACTGACCCCCTTGATGATCCGTTTTCCTCCGTCCCCAAGGGATCAAAAAACCGCCCCACGGAGGGACGGTTCTTCGTAATTCATTGTTGTCGCTGGCCTATTCGCCATCCTCCAGTTTAATGAGGATCTTGCGGTAGCCACCGTACTCGCCGTTGAGCGCCTTGGACACACGGCTCACCGTGGTGGACGAAGCGCCGGTACGCGCCTGAACCTCGACATAGGGCTCGCCCTCGTCCAGGTAACGCGCGTCCTGCAGACGCTGCGATAGATCGCAAATCTCGCGCGGCGTGCAGATATCGGTCAAAAACGCTTGGATATCTTTCTCGTCGTCCAAAAGGCTAAATGCGTGGACCAGCTGCTTGACATCAGGCTTGTCAAACATGTTCTCGATATTCATCGATCACCGCCAAACCCGCCAAAAGGCATCGAAGTTGATACTGACATCGGGCATCGCTCGCCCGTTCTATGCAATAGGGCAACGCCTGTGGCTTTTGCCCGTAGCAGTTTAGCACACCACCAAACTAAAGCGACAAGACTCTCTGCCAGCGGCGCGTTTTTCAGGACGACCGCCGTTTTGAAACCGAATGCGCACGCAAGCTCCACGAATATCTGAGACAATGGGCGCCCAAACAAGGCCGTGCCCCGCACCCATCCAAGTTGCAAAGGCATGTGCCCCTCACGCCCCCTCACCACGCCATGCGCAAGAAAGGATTCCCACCATGCGCTTTTTGCTCAACTGGCTTTTGACCTCAATCGCCATCGCGATCGCAACGTTTCTCGTCCCCGGCATTCAGCCCTTCGGCATGGCCGACGCCTGGGTCTGCTTTGCCTTCGTGGGACTGTTCCTCAACATCGTCGACTCGCTCGTCAAGCCGTTCCTGACGGTCATCTCGCTGCCGCTCACTATTATCACGCTTGGTATTTTTCAGCTCGTAGTCAACAGCTTTATGCTCGAGCTGGCCAGCTACCTGTCGGTCAATCTGCTGGGCGCGGGCATCTCCATTGCCGGCTTTGGATCGGCCTTTATGGGCAGCATCCTGGTATCCATCATGCGCAGCATTCTCGACAGCATCGCCAGGAACTAAAGCGACCGGATACGAACCGCCACAACACGCCAAAACGAAGGCCGTCCATCGCAACGATGGGCGGCCTTGTCATTTGCCAAGCCTCAGAGGGCAAGAAAATCTACCATTTCTGCCCCGTCCCCAAATGGCGGGTGGGGCTAGATGACGTAGTCGTAGCCCTCGTTGGGGGCGACAAGCGCATCGAGCGTCACGCCGTCGAGGTAGTCGTTTATGAGCTTATCCAGGTTCTTCCAAACGTCGAGCGTGGGGCACTCATCAGATCGTGAGCAGCCCTTGCAGTCGCCGTCCAGGCATGCGACCGGTGCCAGGCTGCCCTCGGTCAGGCGCAGGATCTCGCCCACCGTGTACTGCTCGGGCGGGCGCGTGAGCACGTAGCCGCCGCCCTTGCCGCGCATGCCCGAGAGCATATTGGCGCGCACGAGCGTGGCCAAAATGTTCTCCAGATATTTCTCCGAAATCCCCTGACGCGCGGCGATCTCTTTGAGGGGAATGCGGCCTGCCGCCTGGTGCTCGGCCAGGTCGACCATAACGCGCAGGGCATACCTGCCCTTTGTGGAAACCA
The DNA here is from genome assembly GCA_905215225.1 of uncultured bacterium. Lineage (GTDB taxonomy): Bacteria > Actinomycetota > Coriobacteriia > Coriobacteriales > Coriobacteriaceae > Collinsella. The sequence continues at coordinate 714 of CAJMPM010000152.1, read as the reverse complement.
ACATATATATTGCTGCCTTTCGGTCTTTTAATCCGTAGAAATTCTAGCCGAAAAATTGGCTTTGAAAATACCTATTCCCGTCAAGCTGGTTAATCGACTCGTAATAATCTTCTATTTCCTATTGCGTTACTAGGGTTTAGTGTCTACTATGCTTGCCAACAGCAAGACAGACAACCTATAGGGTTTATGGGTTTCGCTGCTGCACACGCCGTAAAACCACACGGTATCCAGTCATTTGAACACTTTGGAGGTTCACCATGAGCAATGTTTACACGTCCATTGATCAGCTTATCGGCCACACCCCGCTTCTGGAGCTCACTCACTTTGAGGCCGATGAGGACCTCAAGGCCCGCGTGCTCGTCAAACTGGAATACTTCAACCCAGCCGGATCCGTTAAAGACCGCGTCGCCAAGAACATGATCGACGAGGCCGAGAAGGCCGGCAAGCTCGTGCGCGGCGGCGACTACACCATCATCGAGCCCACGAGCGGCAACACCGGCGTCGGCATCGCCTCGGTGGCGGCGGCTCGCGGCTACAAGGTGATCATCACCATGCCCGAGACCATGTCCGTCGAGCGCCGCAAACTGATGCAGGCATACGGTGCGCAGCTCGTGCTCACTGACGGCTCCAAGGGCATGAAGGGCGCTATCGCCAAGGCCGAGGAGCTGCAGAAGGAGACTCCCAACAGCATTATCGCCGGCCAGTTTGTGAACC
>CAJMPM010000151.1 GCA_905215225.1 uncultured bacterium | reverse complement strand
GGACCTGTAGCTCAGTTGGTTAGAGCGTCCGGCTGATAACCGGGAGGTCACAAGTTCGAATCTTGTCAGGTCCACCACTTTCTTTCGCAATAAACACCCCAGCGAGAGCCGAGTCGCCGCTGGGGTGTTTATTACTGTCTCCGTGGGGGTTTAGCTCAGCTGGGAGAGCGCGGGCTTTGCAAGCCTGAGGTCAGGGGTTCGATCCCCCTAACCTCCACCATGATGGACCTGTAGCTCAGTTGGTTAGAGCGTCCGGCTGATAACCGGGAGGTCACAAGTTCGAATCTTGTCAGGTCCACCATCAAAACTGTGAAGAGCCTCGAGGCATGGCCTCGGGGCTTTTTTCTTGTGTGTGATAAAACTCATTTTGGTTTTGTGTGCTGTGCGAAAGATTGGGTAGTATAGCTATTCAATGCGGCGAAGGCGCCGCGTGTTAACCGCTACGTACCGGAGGTGTTCCATGGTTCGTGTCGACATAGAGACCATCGTCATGGCCGCCGGTCCCGTGCCATCGCTTATCGTACTTCGCGAGCGCTGCAGCAAATCGGACTCCCCTGCGCCGCTGCGCTCCCTTTCTATCCAAACTGGTTCGTTTGAGGCTGCGGCTATTAGCCGCGGTATCGACAGCGGTCGTGCCGAGCGCCCGATCGCCCATGACCTGCTGCTCGACACGCTTGATGCCCTGGATGCAAAACTCGAGCGCATCGAGATTGTCCGTGCCGAGCCTCCCGTGTTCTATGCGACGGTCGTTGTTTTGGCCGACAGCAACGAGCATAGGATCGATGCGCGTCCGAGCGATGCCATCGCCCTCGCCGTGCGCAGCAATGCTCCCATGTTTGTTGAGGACGACATCATGAACCGCCTGGGGACCGTCTCTCCGGTTGCCGAGGAAGTCGATGACGAGCAGGAATTTGAGAAGTTCGACGAGTTCGTCCATACGCTCTCGCCCGATGATTTTTAAATGACGAGTAGCCATGAGACGGAGTGTGCACTGATGGGTCGCGGCGTTTCAGCCGAAGCCGCCGCCATTGCCCGCGAGGCCCAGATGCGCTCGGAGGCGTCCGAGGCCGCGCGCATCGCCTACGTGACGCAGGCCCGTACGCTTCGCGAGCGCCGTGCCTCCTTTATCAAGATGGTTGCCGTCTCCGCACTTGTCGCGGCAATCTCATCGCGCCTTCGTGGTACAGTTGGTGCGCTTGGGTTTTCGATTTCAACGGGCTTGGTTATCTGGGGCGTGGTCGATGCCGTGATGCTGACCAACCAGATCAAGGTACTCGATAAGCGCGCCGCCGATATGATGCGCGCCCGCGACGCTGCCGCCAAGATCGCTGCCGAGGCACAAGAGATGTAACGACGCCGGACTCGATGGGAAGGTCTAAAAATGGCACAGGATATGCAGGACGCCGGAAACGTCTCCGCCGAGCTCGACGCCATGGTGTGCGACCTCATCGGGGCATTTATAGACGACCTGGCCGCTGGTGAGAACCCCGGCGTTGTCGTTGCGATCGAAGACGCCGCGTCCAACCGCTATCTGGCGGCACTCGACGAGGACGGCGAGGAGGCATGCCTCGAGGCTGCCACCAACTTTATCTCCGAGCACAAGATGGGCCTTAAGGACGAGGGCCTGGGTCGCATCGCCCGTTACGCCATCGGCTACACCGGTTGTGTCGAAATTGATGGCGGCTACCATGACGCCCTGCTTGTGAGTTTCTTTGAGACGACGCTCGAGAGCGGCTTTTCGGCATATGTACTGTACGAGGGTGTGGGCGCCGGCGATGGTTTTATGTGGAGCGACCCTGAACCTGCAGGCGAGGAAACCCCTCTTATCTAAAATCGCTAAAATAAACGAGTTTTCGGTAAAAGGCTCAAAATTCCCGCCGAGCGTTGTGTTGCTGGGCGGGTCGCATACGCGTGCCGGTTGTATATAGATAGAAGATAGGGGAACTACATGCGCGTAGACAATCTGAGGAACATCGCCATCATCGCTCACGTCGACCACGGCAAGACGACGATGGTCGACAAGCTCCTGCGTGCCACGGACGCCTTCCGTGCCAACCAGCAGGTCGAGGACCGCGTCCTGGATTCTAACGACCAGGAGCGCGAGCGCGGCATTACGATTCTCGCCAAGAACATCTCTATCGAGTACAAGGACGTTAAGATCAACGTCATCGACACCCCGGGCCACGCCGACTTTGGCGGCGAGGTCGAGCGCGTGCTGCGTATGGCCGACGGCGCCCTGCTGCTGGTCGATGCCTTTGAGGGCCCCATGCCCCAGACCCGCTTCGTGCTGCGTCACGCCATCGACACCGGCCTCAAGATCATGATCGTCATCAACAAGATCGACCGTCCGGGTGCTAACCCCGAGAAGGCCTACAACGACTGCCTCGACCTTATGGCCGACCTGGGCGCCACCGACGACCAGCTTGAGTTCGCCATGGAGCACGTGGTCTACGCCAGCGCCATGAATGGCTTTGCCCGCCTTGACCCCAACGACGGCAACATGGACATGTATCCGCTGCTCGATATGATCATCGACGACATGCCCGCGCCCGAGGTTGACGAGAACGCCCCGCTGGCCATGCAGTGCGTGACCATCGACCACTCCAACTTCGTTGGCCGCATCGGTATCGGTCGCGTGTACTCCGGCACCATTCACCAGGGCGATCAGATCCTGGTCGTCAAGAACGACGGCTCCAGCGCTACCGCTACCGTCAAGCAGCTCTTTACTTTCGACTACCTGGGTCGCACCGAGTGCCAGGAAGTCGGCGCCGGTGACATCGCCGCCGTCGTGGGCATCGACCGCACCGATATCGGCGATGTCTACACCGATCCCGAGAACCCCGTTGAGCTCGAACCCATCGAGATCGACCCGCCGACCCTGTCCATCGTCTTTGAGGCTTCGACCTCCCCGCTCGTCGGCCGCGACGGCGACATCGTGGGTGCCCGTCAGCTCAAGGAGCGCCTGTTCAACGAGGCCGAGAACAACGTGACCATGAAGATCGAGGAGCTCGAGGACAAGAGCGGCGTCGAGGTCTCGGGCCGCGGCATTCTGCACCTGTCCGTCCTGATGGAGTCCATGCGTCGCGAGGGCTTTGAGTTCCAGGTCGGCCGGCCCCGCGTTCTGTTTAAGAAGGACGAGAACGGCAATAAGATGGAGCCCGTCGAGCAGGCCGTCGTCGAGTGCCCGGACGAGTATTCGGGCAAGGTCGTTGAGGTGTTCGGCACCTCCGGCGGCATCATGACGAGCATGGATACCTCGGGAATCGTGACGCACCTCGAGTTTAAGATCCCGACCCGCGGCATTATGGGTCTTAAGAACCGCATCATGAACGTCACTCACGGCGAGGGCGTGTGCTACCACACCTTCCTGGAGTACGGCCCCTATGCCGGCGAGATCGGCAACCGCCAGAACGGCGCCATGATCTCCATGACCACCGAGAAAGCCGTTGCCTACGCTCTGGGCACGCTGCAGGAGCGCGGCCAGCTGTTTGTTGAGCCGGGCACCGAGTGCTACGAGGGCATGATCGTGGGCGAGCGCAGCAAGGCCGGCGACATGGTCGTCAACATCGCCCGTACCAAGAACCTGGGCAACCAGCGTTCCTCGACCTCCGATATCTCCGTCCAGCTGGTGCCGCCCCGCACCTTCTCGCTGGAGGAGGCGCTGGAGTACATCGCCGACGACGAGCTGGTCGAGATTACTCCCAAGAACATCCGCCTGCGCAAGCGTCTGCTCAATGCCACCGACCGCAAGAAGGCCGCCGTCCGCGCCGGTCAGGCCAATTCTCACCGGGGAAAGGGCTGGGAGCAGTTCACAGATGATGTGATCCGCCTGCTGGATCAGCGGGAAAAGCCGGTGGTATTCCTGCTGTGGGGCAACAATGCCAAGGCGAAAAAAGCTCTGATCCAGCACCCTCAGCATCTGGTATTGACTGCGGCGCATCCCAGTCCGTTGTCCGCCTATCACGGATTTTTCGGCTGCAAGCATTTCTCCACGGCAAACGCCTTTCTCCGGGAACACGGCGAGGAAGAAATCGACTGGAGCATCTAAGAACCTGTCTTCACAAATCAGAACGGCAGTGCCCTTTCTCTGCATCGGAGAGAGGCACTGCCGTTTTTGGTACAGTTATTTTTTCGGTTTTCTTCCCAGAACCCCTCCGATCAGCGGCTCTGCCAGGGAAAATCCGGCGGTTGTAAAGGCTGTTGAGGAGGTTGCCATATCTTTGGGCAATGAAGGTCGTATCCTGGTCCGTGAAAGTGGTACTGAACCTCTGATCAGTGTTATGGTTGAGTCAGGAACAGATGAACTCTGTCATGAAAATGTAGACCGGGTAGTGAAAGTAATGGAAGCAGAAGGTCTGGTTATTGATTAAATTTGTGATATAAAGGATACTCATGAAGAATAGAAAGATAGCAGTGTTTTTAGCTGTATGCCTGGGAACTGTCTTTTTTTCCGGCTGCGGCAGTGATATGAAAAATTACAGACAGGCATCCAGTGATCTGGAAGCAGAAAAATATGACG
>CAJMPM010000150.1 GCA_905215225.1 uncultured bacterium | reverse complement strand
GGCCGTTCTTCTCGTGCTCCTGAATGAGGTAGCGGAACGAGATGTCATCGCCCGAGGAATCCTTGACGCCAGCCAGGACGCCCTCGGCGCCGAGCTTAGCAAGGAGCTTCCAGGGGAGCTTGGTGTGAACGCACACGGGAATGTCATAGGCAAAGATGGGCAGGTCGAGCTCCTCGTGCAGGATGCGGAAATGCTCCTCAACCTCGGTCATGCCCTGCAGGGCATAGAACGGGCAGGTGGCGACAAGCGCATCGGCGCCCAGCTCCTGAGCGACCTTACCGTGCTCGATCATGCGCTCGGTCTCGGTATCGATGATGCCGACCAGAACAGGCACACGGTGGTCGACGATACGAACGGCCTCGGCGATAATCTGGCGACGGCGCTCGTCGGTGGAGAAGACGACCTCGCCCGAGGATCCCAAGAAGAACAGGCCATCGACGCCGGCATCGATCATGCGGTTGATGCTGCGCTCAAAGGAGGCAACGTCGAGCTGGTGGTCTTCGGTATCGGGAACAACGACGGGAGGGATAACGCCGGTGAATTTCTGAGTTGCCACAAGAATCTCCTTAGTTGTCTGGCGGGCGGCCCTATGCCACCCACTCTTGTTAGCAGTGTCCAGGCCGTCTAGGCCAAAGAACACGGATAGAACGTTTGGTTAAAGAAGTCGACGACTTCGTTTTCGAACGCATTGATGCGCTCGTGAGCGTATTTGGCATAGATGATATGCCTCCGGTCACACTCAAGACCGTTGAATACGGCAAACTGGCCCTTGGGATCGCTCACGGTATCCATGAGCGATGTGCCCATGAGTACCGATCCGCGCACCCGAGACGACAGCGCCTCGAGGCCGCCAGGAAGCGGATTGGCAACCGCCGTGCAGGCGAGGCCCCGCTCGTCCAGAGCAGAAACCGCCAGCGCGACTCCGCCGCCTAGACCCTCGCCCCATGCAAAGATGCGGTCGGGGTCCATGCCATCAAGATTGCGCGCCACCTTCGCCAGCGCGCAACCCCAACGGACGCGCTCGACAAAAGCGGGCGAAGCAATCCCCCGCTGCAGGTCGTCCGCACCAGCAACATCGTCATCCAGCGCGAGGACGGCATACCCCATGGCGGCAAATCTCGTCATGTGATGCCAGCCGCGCACAGGCCGATCGATGTCGTGGAACATCAGGCACAGCGGCACGCGCTCAGATACTCGGGCACGACCGACAGGCTCGATCAAACGAGCGTGAATCGCATCGTCACCGAGCTCAAAGGAAACCTCCGAGTAACGGGCGCAGGGGTTAACAAAGTCAATCGCCGTAATGGCCAGGCCTTGAATCTCAAGATTCGAAGCGCATGTCTCTAAATCAGAAACATCTGCTTGGACATCACCGCGCCAGTCCCGATATTCTGCGAGCCTTGACGAAACCGTTCCAGGAATTCCCACGAGCCCGGGGACAATCAGCTCGTCAACATTGCTCTCGCACTTAGACATGAGCCTCCCCTCCCTTGCAGAAAAACGGAATGATCAAATCGTCAAAATCCTGAATCTCCTCGTGGCCAAAGCCATCAAAGAACTCATGACGCTTTTCGCAGATCAGGTTGTTATAGACCGCAAACTGCGTCGCTGGCGGACAGACTATATCGGCTGTGCCGGTGCCAAACAGCACGGGGCACTTGACCATGGGGGCAAAATTCTTGGAATCGAAGTACGCCAGCTTGGCATAGGCTTCCTCGATACGTGTCGAGTCCTCGTCAAACAAGCGAGACCAATAGCGCAGGCCCTCGTAGGCAATGTCGTCGGCATCCAAATCCCAGACCAAGCGGAAATCTGACAGGAAGGGATAGAGGATGGCGGCACGATTGATAAGCTCGCTGTTAAGCGCACAGGTCGCAATGCCCAAACCACCACCCTGCGACGCGCCGTTCACAAACACACGGGAAAGATCGATGCCCTCGAGCTCGCGAACAATACGGCACAGGATGCGAATATCTTGGTGCAAGCGGACATAGTAGAGGTTGGCCGGGTCGCCGTCGATACCGGCGACGATATGGCCCGCGACCGTCGTGCCCTCAAATCCACCAATATACTCGGAGGGACCTCCTTGGCCGGGGCAGTCGAGGGCGATGAGTGCCATGCCCATGCCCGCAAACGACGCCTGCTCAAACCAGCTGCGGCTTGCACCCGGATACCCATGGAACTGAAGCACCAATGGCACGGGCTCGTCCGAGACAGGTTTAAGGTACTTGGCGTGCAGGCGAGCGCCGCACATGCCGGTATACCAGAGATCGAAAAGCTGGCAGGTCACGGCATCGGTGACCGATGCCGCCTCGATCGCATAGTCAAGCCCGACGGCGTCGGCCTCGGCCATGCGATCCTTCCAAAAGAGATCGAAATCTGATGGACGGGGCATAGCGCCTCGATATTCACCAAATTGATGTTGTAGCTCCTGAGCACTTGGCATGGCTCGTGAACCCAACCTTTCGAAATCGCAACGGAGGTGCGCCCGGCAAGGGAACCGGGCGCACGGGAGGGAAAGCGAGGCTACTCGCCGAGCTTGGGATGCAGCAGCGACGGCGCAGCGCCGAGCAGCATCTTGGTGTAGGGGTCCTGGGGGTGCTGGAAGACCTGCTTGGCCTCGCCCTGCTCGACGATCTTGCCGCCATTCATAACGATGATGTCGTCAGAGATATAGCGGACCGTCTGGATGTCATGGCTGATGAACACCATGGCCAGGCCGAGCTCCTTCTTAAGGTCGGTCAGCAGGTTGAGAATCTGCGCGCGGACCGAAACGTCCAGAGCCGAGGTGGGCTCGTCGGCGATGATGGCATCGGGGTTCAGCGACAGGGCACGGGCAATTGCGACGCGCTGGCGCTGGCCGCCCGAAAGCTGGCCGGGAAGAACCTCGGCGGCGGAGCTGGGCAGACCGGTGAGCTCCAAGAGTTCCTTGACGCGCTTCTCCTGCTCGGCCTCGGTACCCAGGTTGTGGACGCGCATGGGGTCGAGCAGTTGCTCGCGAACGACCATGCGGGGGGTGAGCGCCGTGGCCGGGTTTTGAAACACGACCGAGATGACGCGACCCATGTGGCGACGGTCCTCGGCGGTACGTTTGGTAACGTCCTTGCCCTTAAAGTAGACCTTGCCGCTCGTGGGGGCCTGCAGGCCGCACATGACGTTAGCCGTGGTGGACTTTCCGCAACCGGACTCGCCGACGATGCCGATGGTCTGTCCGGGCATGAGCTTAATCGTTACACCCTGGACGGCGTGAACCAGGTTGGGGTGCAGAATCGAGCCGGTACGGGTCCTAAAGGTGACGTGGACGTCATCAAGGAAGATGATCGGCTCGACGCCGTTGACTGCGGTCTCGCTCATCTACATCACCTCCGCGTGAGGGGTCAAACCATTTGCCTTGAGCACCTCGTCGGGGAGCTCGGAATAGAAGTGCTCGGTGCCGGGCACGCGCTTGAAGACCGGACGGGTGTCCAGGCCGATGCGCGGATGGCTCGAGCGGGGCGCGAAGCGATCGCCCTTGGGGAAATCGCGCGGGCTCGGAACGGCGCCGGGCACCTGGTGCAGGCGGCCCGAACCGCTCTCGATGGACAGAACGGAACCCAGAAGACCGCGGGTGTACTCGTGGATCGGGTTGGTGAGCAGCTCCTTGGTGGGCGCCTGCTCGATAACCTGGCCGGCGTACATAACCGTAATGTTGTGGGCGACCTCGGCGACCAGCGCCAGGTCGTGTGAAACGAAGATCATGGCAAAGCCGAGCTTGGCCTGAAGGTCGTTGAGCAGCTTGATGACCTGCTTCTGGACGGTAACGTCCAGAGCGGTCGTGGGCTCGTCGCAGATGACCAGCTTGGGGTCGCGGGTAAGGGCCATAGCGATCAGAACGCGCTGACGCTGACCACCGGAAAGCTCATGCGGATAGCTCTCGAGCGTACGCTTGGGATCGAGGCCCACGAGCTCCAGGAGCTCCTCGGCGCTGCGGGTTCCGCCGCGCTTGGTGAGCTGCTTCATCTGGGCAGAGATGAGCATGGAGGGGTTGAGCGAGGACAGGGCGTCCTGATAGACCATGGCGATATCGGTACCGCGCAGGCCGAACCACTCCTTCTTGCTCATCTTGAGCAGGTCACGACCCTCCCAGAGGACCTCGCCGGAAAGGTGCTCGTCCTCATCGGTCAGGCCCATGATGGCCAGCGTGGTGATGGACTTACCGCAACCGGACTCGCCCACCAGGCCCATGGTCTGGCCAGGACGGACGTCAAAGTTGACATGGTCGACGACGTTGATATCACCGTGATGCTCAAACTGAATGCAGAAGTCACGGACCGAGAGAATCGGTTCGACAGACTCGTCGGGCACATGGCGATCGTCACGCTTGAGCTCGACATCGCGCAGGGCGCCAAGGCGAGCGGAGAGGGACTGGGCCTGCTCCTTGTAGGCGCGAACGGGGTCGGAGACCAGCAGGTCGGCCTCGCGACGCTTGGAGGAATCGGTCGGATCCAGGGCGGCGGAGGGAGCAGCGGCCATGGCGTCGGTAATGCCCTCGGAGAGGATGTAGCG
>CAJMPM010000149.1 GCA_905215225.1 uncultured bacterium | reverse complement strand
TCACGGCAACAGGACACGTGCGGCAGAGGTGCTCGGTATAAGCCGCACGACTTTATGGCGCCTGCTGAAGGACAACGACCGCTGAGCGAGGCGCCGTGACCGCGTGCGGCGCGTGTGATACAGTCCAAAGAAGCATTGTTTCGATTGTGTTACGGCGTGCGGGGGAGTATGGCGGAGACTTCAAAAACGAACCGAACAAAGCGAAGTGCGGCGCCGGTCGGCCGGCGTACGACTTCGCGGACGTGGGGCAAAAGCGCCTCGGGGTTCGACGGCTCGTTCAAGCGCACAAAATATGGCTATCCTTCGGCAAGCGCTCGCTTGGCCATGCAGGCCGAGTCCTCGTTGTGGGGACGAAGGCGCGTGGTGGGCTCAAAGCTCAAGCACGATGGAACGCTTGGCTACATTAGCCGCGGTGCTGCCCGCCGTAGCGGCCTCAATCCTGCAGGCTGGCATCGTTACGTGCCGATCGTGGTCGTTGCCGCGATAATCGTCATCGCGCTCGCGGCGCTTGGTTATGCCGGCGGTGGCGCCAACTTGGACGCAATGTTTAAGTCGGCCGAGCTCGCGCATGCAGGCACAGAAGTTGTCGAGGGCGCTCAGACCCAGACGGGCGTGGCGCCTCAGCGCGGTGTGGTCGCAGCTGCTGCCACCATTGCCGATGCGCAAAAGGGCGAAGGCGAGCAAAGCGACGACGCCGATGCGAGTCAGACGAGCGAAACGGCAACAACTCCATCGGCAAGATTAGTTGCGAGTGGGGCAGCTAATTTGGGACGGGGTCTTTGGCTGCCCAAGTGTCGAATGTCAACAGTGGCGCACCCGATGTCAGTCACCAACAGCGAGCGGGCCGCATTTGCGCCAAGGTGACGTGAAATGAGAGGGCGCTGACCTTCTGGTCGCGCCCTCGAAATTGAACGTCAGATTGGTGTGAATGCGGCTCGCGCCGCGTCGACCGGTCCGCCGTTCGGCAGAACGGCGGAACAACAATTACTCGACAGTAACGCTTTTCGCCAGGTTACGAGGTTGGTCAACGTCGCAACCGCGCAGGATGGCCACCTCGCGGGCGAGCAGCTGCAGCGGAACGCTCGCCGTGATGGGGCTGAACACGTCACGGACGGACGGCACGCGAATGATGCAGTCGGCAATCTTGTTGATTTCCTCGTCGCCCTCGGTAGCAACGACGATGACCTTGGCGCCGCGAGCCTTGCACTCCATGAGGTTCGACACCGTCTTATCGTACGTTGCGCTCTTGGTTGCCACCGCGATGACAGGGAAACCCGGATCGATCAGCGCGATGGGGCCGTGCTTCATCTCGCCGGCGGCATATGCCTCGGCATGCAGGTAGCTGACCTCCTTGAGTTTAAGCGCGCCCTCATAAGAAATGGCGGCGCCCATGCCGCGACCCACGAACAGCGCGGACTGCGCGTCCTTGCACACAAGCGCGGCCTCGTGCACGGCCTCGGTCTGCGTATCCAGGATCCACTGAATCTGCTCGGCCGTATCGGAAAGCTCGCGGAACAGCATGCGCGTCTGCTTGGTGGTCAAGCGGTACTTGACCTGCGCCAGCAGCAAGGCCAAAAGCGTGAGGCTCACGACCTGACCGATGAAGCTCTTAGTCGAGGCGACTGCAATCTCCTTGTTGGCCTTGGTGTAGATGACGCCGTCGCTTTCGCGCGCCACCGGGCTGCCCACCACGTTGGTGATGCCAAAGACCTTGGCGCCCTTGATGCGCGCATCGCGAATGGCGGCAAGGGTGTCGGCCGTCTCGCCCGATTGGGACACGGCCACGACGAGCGTCGTCGGCGTGATGATGGGGTTGCGATAGCGGAACTCGCTGGCCGCCTCCACCTCGGTGGGGATGCGAGCCCAGCCCTCAATGAGATTCTTGGCAATGAGGCCAGCGTGATAGCTGGTGCCGCAAGCGATCACGTAGACGCGGTCGATATCGTTGAGTTCCTCGAGCGAAAGGCCCAGCTCGTCGATATCGAGCTCACCGGCAGGGGTCATGCGGCCCACCAGCGTGTCGCGCACCACGCGCGGCTGCTCGTGAATCTCCTTGAGCATAAAGTCGGGATAACCGCCCTTTTCTGCCATATCCAGGTCCCAGTCGATGTGGGTGACCTTGGGCTCGATAACGTTGCCGGCCTCGTCGGTATACTCGACGCCTGCGGGCGTGAGCTTGGCAAACTGACCATCTTCGAGCACCACGACATCGCGGGTGGCATCGATAAGCGCGATCACATCGGAGGCAACGTAGGAGCCGGTCTCGCCCACGCCGACCACAATCGGGGAGTCCTTGCGGGCAACGGCGATCACGCCAGGTTCGTCGGCGCACACGGCGGCCAGGCCATAGGCGCCCACCACGTGGGTGCAGGCCTCGCGCACGGAAGCCATCAGGTCGCGCGTCTCGGCATAGGCCTCTTCGATCAAGTGCGCGAAAACTTCGGTATCGGTCTCGCTCTTAAAGTGATGGCCGCGGCCCTCCAGCTCTTCGCGCAGCTCGGCGAAGTTCTCGATGATGCCGTTATGGACGATGGCGATGCGACCATCGCAGCTGGTGTGGGGATGGGCGTTGACAACGGAAGGCTTGCCGTGAGTGGCCCAGCGGGTATGGCCGATACCGCAGGTAGCGTCGCTGTCGATATTGGAAAGCTCGCTCTCCAGGCCCGCAACCTTACCCACGCGGCGGATGACGTCGAGGTGAGCCGCGGCGCCCTCGCCCACCTCGAGCGCGACGCCCGAGGAGTCATAACCGCGATATTCCATACGCTTAAGGCCCGTGACCAGAATGTTCTTTGCAATATCAGAGCCGGTGTAGCCGACAATTCCGCACATAGGATAAATCCCTTCGCTCGCGTGACTGCAAAACGCCCACGCACGACGGGCGCTGAGACGTATAACGTCCGAGTATTGTACTCACACAAACGCAAGCTGATATACCAGAAGTGGTATCTTAAACTGGATACCACTCGATGCACACACCCTACCACCACAACGGTGACAGGCACCTTTGCGGTGGTTGGCACTCCCCTAGGGACGCAGGCGGCGTTCGAGCCGATTGCCCAGGGCCGTGAGTGCCATAACAATGACGTAGTAGATCACGGCCACCACTAAAAACGGTTCAAAGGCTCGATAGGTGAGCGCCTGCACGCTCTGGGCGGCGCGCATCATATCCATCAGGCCGATGGTTGCCACCAGCGAGGAGCTCTTGAGGACCGTGATCACTTCGTTGACCAGAGCAGGGGCAATCGAGCGCATCGCCTGCGGAACGATGATCTTGCGCATCATGGGAACATAACGAAGCCCGATGGCCCGAGCGGCATCGTACTGCCCCCGGTCAACGCCCTCGATACCACCGCGCACCGTCTCGGACACCGTCGCTGAGCCGTTGAGCCCCAGTGTAATGGCACCGGCGGCAAACATCGAAATTTTGAAGCCCGTGAGCTGCGGCGTCGCAAAGTACGCCAAAAAAAGTAACACGATGAGCGGCACGCCGCGAAAGATAGAGGTGTAGAAGTTGAGCACCGCACGCAATGGGCGACAGGGCAAAACCTTGAGCACGGCAATGAGAAAGCCCAGGACGAGTGCTATGGCCAGCGCGGCGGCCGTCACCTGACAGGTCACGACCAGGCCGCTCATAAACATCGGTATATATGGTTCTAGCAGTTCAAACTTCATCAGCATGCCCTTGGCGCGCGCCTCACCGGCTCGCTATTTTCCGGCAACCGTCGACGTACCGGAAGCGGAATAGTCGCCGTTCCACATGAAGTCGGCGCCCACATACTGCTTGATGCAGTCATCGATGGTGCCGTCCTCGAGCATCTCGCCGATGCATTCGTCAAGCGCCGCGACAAATCCGGCACCCTTCTTGGCCATCAGGCGGTACACGCCCACGTGATCGCTCGTCTCGGAGCGAGCGAGCAGGCCCAGCACCAGGCCCTCATTCGCATCGCGCATGGACTGGCCCTCGGCGCCGTCACACAGGTAGGCATCGATGCGCCCGGCGAGCACCTCTTGCAGGCACTGGTCGCCACCGTCGTACGTGTGAATATCAGCATCGGGCATGACCTTGGCGATGAACTTGTTCTGCACGGTACCGGTGGTGCAGGCGATAGACTTGCCGGCGAGGTCCTCAACGCGCTTGACGGGATCGCCGCCGAGCGTGAGAACGCCCACAAGCGGCTGATAGTAGCCGCGCGTGAAGTCATAGGTCTGCTCGCGCTCTTCGTTGGAGCTCATCGCCATGGTAAAGGCCTTGTCATCGCTCTGCACCGATGCAAGCGTGGCGGCAAAGTCCTGCGGCTCAAAGTCGTAAGAAAAGCCCAGGCGCGAGGCCATCTCGTCGGCAATGGCGATATCCAGGCCGACAACCTTCTGCTTGCCGTCCGACTGCGTCTCCAGATAGCGATAGGGCGCAAAGGCATCGTCGCCCACAAAGGTGAGCTTGGCGCCCTTGATATCGTCGCCCGCAACCGCGGCAGAACCGGCGGCAGAGCCCTTGTCAGCGCCACTGCCAGCGCAACCGCTCGCCGCAACCATTGCCGCACCGGCGATCAAACCCAGGAAATCC
>CAJMPM010000148.1 GCA_905215225.1 uncultured bacterium | reverse complement strand
ACTAGAACAAGAAAACCACCACAAAGGTGCCTGTCCCCTTTGTGGTGGTTTTGGCGCGGTTGGGTTAGTTGAGGGCGGCTTGGGCTAGGCGGGCTTCAGCGTCCTCCTCGGTGACGCCCAAGGCCACGGCGAACTCCTCGATGGAGCGGCGCTTGGCCTCCTTGAGTACGCGCATGTAGTAGGAGCTGGGTTTTTTATCAGCTTCCTCGGCCTGGCGAATGCGGTGCATCATGGTTTTTGCCACACGAACCGTCTCGGGCGCGCCCAGCTTGAGCTGCTGCTTAAAGTGCGTCTCCTCGAGCGAGCTATTGCGCTCGGTAAAGGTGTCGCACTCCAGCTCGTCATAGTGGCTCAGCAGGTGCTCGGCATCTTGCTGAGAGATGGCGGCGTGCAAACGGTCGGCCTGCGCCACGGGGTACATGAGGATCGTCTGCGCATGTCCCTGCTTGGTCTCGAGCAGTAGCATGGGCTGCGGTGTGTCGTCCCTAAAACCGACGACGGTGCAGACTCCCTGACCCGGATGAATGACGTGTTGACCGATTGAGAACATGCTACCTCCAACTTATACGAATTTACGTATGTTAAGAATACCACGCTGACGTGCGCAAACCATCACTTTATGCAGGAAAAGCACACAACTCCGATAGGTTAGAGTATTCGATATATAGAACGGCTTATTCATACGTTTATGCATTTCTAGAACGTGTATAAACAGCAGGCAAACCGCCAACTTTGTACCGCCGCGCAAGAGCGGTAGTCATTTTTGTGCATATGCAATATCTATTAGCTTTACCCTGCGACAGTAGTTACCGCTTGTGATAGAGTGCTACAAACTCTGGCTTTTGCCCTACGAGTGACCAAGAGCTCGGGGGCTTTAACACAAGGAGGATCTATGCCCGAGAAGATTGAAGAGCTGGTACGCGCTGCGCTTGCTGCGGCCCAGGAGGCCGGCGACCTTTCCGCATTTGAACTTGACGATTGCGCCATCGAGCGACCGGCTGACACTTCTCATG
This sequence comes from uncultured bacterium, assembly GCA_905215225.1. Taxonomy (GTDB): domain Bacteria; phylum Actinomycetota; class Coriobacteriia; order Coriobacteriales; family Coriobacteriaceae; genus Collinsella. Next base: position 3,560 of record CAJMPM010000148.1, on the reverse strand, counting down.
GCGAGTGGACCTCCACCATGGCCCTGAAGTCCGCCAAGCTGGCTCACTGCGCCCCGCGCAAGATCGCCGAGGCCGTCGTTGCCCATATGCCCGAGGACCCCGCGATCGAGAAGGTCGAGATCGCCGGTCCTGGCTTCATCAACTTCTACCTCTCCGTTGCCGTCAAGAACGCCATCTTTGGCGAGGCCCGCGAGAAGGGTATGGACTTCGCTAAGTCCAACGTCGGTGGCGGCCTGAAGACCCAGGTCGAGTTCGTCTCCGCCAACCCCGTCGGCCCCATGCACATCGGTCATGGTCGCTGGGCCGCTCTGGGCGACTCGCTCTGCCGCGTCATGGACCACGCCGGTTACGACATCCAGCGTGAGTTCTACATCAACGACCACGGCTCTCAGATGAACACCTTCGGCAACTCCATCAGCACGCGCTATATGCAGCTTGCCGACATCATCGCCAAGCAGGGCGTGGATATCGACGAGGCTCACAAGCTTCTGATCGCCGACCGCGACGCCTTTGTTGCCGACGAGAGCGACGAGCATCCCGAGACCCATCCGTATCAGGACAACTTTGCCGAGACTCTGGGCAAGGACTCCTACGGCGGCGACTACATCATCGACGAGGCTGCCGAGTTCTGGCGCACCGACGGCGATAAGTGGGTCAACGCCGATCCGCAGGAGCGCATGGAGAGCTTCCGCGAGCGCGGCTACGTAAAGATGGTCGACAACATGCGCGACCTTTGCCATGCCGTTAACTGTGACTTCGATCGTTGGTTCTCCGAGCGCTCGCTGTATGTGAAGGACACCGAGGGCGAGACCGCCGGCACCTCCGCCGTCGACCGCGCTTTTGAGAAGCTCGACAAGATGGGCTACCTCTACACCAAGGACGGCGCCCTGTGGTTCCGCTCCACCGACCTGGGCGATGACAAGGACCGCGTCCTGATCAAGTCCGACGGCGAGTACACCTACTTCGCCTCCGACGTTGCCTATCACTGGGATAAGTTCCAGCGCGTCGACCACGTCATCGACATCTGGGGCGCCGACCACCACGGCTACATCGAGCGCGTCCGCTGCGTCTGCGACGCTCTTGGCTATCCCGGCAAGTTTGAGGTTCTGCTGGGTCAGCTCGTCAACCTGCTGCGCAACGGCAAGCCCGTCCGTATGTCCAAGCGCAAGGGCACCATGGTGACCCTGCAGGAGCTCGTCGACGAGGTCGGCTCCGACGCCGCGCGCTACACGCTCATCTCCAAGAGCTCCAACCAGATGGTCGACTTCGACATTGAGGCCGTCAAGAAGCGCGACAACTCCAACCCGGTGTACTACGTGCAGTACGCTCACGCTCGCGTGTGCTCCATCCTGCGTCGTGCCGCCGACGTTACCGCCGAGCAGGCCGCCGAGATGGGCATGAAGGCCGTCGCCGCCAAGGCCATCGGTGAGAACGTCGATTACTCGCTGCTGACCGACCCGACCGAGCTCGCCCTTTCGCGTAAGCTCAACGAGCTCACCGACCTCATCGCCAGCTGCGCTCGCGACCGCGCTCCGTTCCGTCTGACGCACTTTGCCGAGGAGCTCGCCGGCGACTTCCACAGCTTCTATGCTGCCTGTCAGGTGCTGCCGAGCGAGGGCCGTCCCGTCGACCCCGAGCTTTCGCGTGCCCGTCTGGCCGCTTGCGACGCCGTCCGCGTGACGCTCGCCCTGGTGCTCACCCTTGTTGGTGTCTCCGCTCCCGAGCAGATGTAATCATCGAGTCATTTGACCGTATAGACTTGGTTTAACTAAGCCTTGAAAGCCCGATCTCCCACTGAACTGCCTCCCATTTCTTGGACATGAGAAATGGGAGGCTTTCTTTATGCGCGTTGATTTGAGGGTGAAGCATGATGTCGAGGCCAGGAAGGCGGCCATAGGGCTCTTCGAGCTCGGGCACGGGTATAAATCTGCCGCGATTGCCCTTTCGCTTCCCGCGGAAGCCGTGAGAAGATGGCAGGAGATATACCGCGCGTTCGGGAGCGAGGTGCTGCTGCGCATGGACGGAAAGCAGGGCAGGTACACATACGAGCAGAAGGTCGCCGCCGCCTCCGCCGTCGTCGACGGCGGCATGACGAAGACCGAGGCGATGGCGGCGTTCGGCATAATGTCGATGTCGCCGCTCAAGAAGTGGTGCGCGCTATACCGCCGGGGCGGCGCGGAGGCCCTGCGCCCGAGGCCCAAGGGCCGGCCGAGCGGTTCCAGGGCGAGGCCGCGGACCCGCGAGGAGGAGCTCGAGGAGCGGTGCCGTAGACTCGAGGCCGAGGTGGCCTACCTAAAAAAATTACGCGCCCTGGTCGAGAGGGACGGGCTCTGACCAGGGCGAAGGCCGAAGCGCTCGCGGCCCTGCGCGCCGAGGGGCACGCGCTCGGGCACCTGCTCGCATGCGCCGAGCTCAAGCGGTCGACCTACTACTACGCCCTCGCGCACCCGCCGAGGCCCACGCGCCCCGAGCTCCGGGAGGCGGCCGCCGAGATCTTCTCGCGCACCGCCAACGGCTGCGGGCACCGGCAGATAGCGATGTGCCTCAGGGCGGAAGAGGGGGCCGTGATAGCCGACAAGACCGTGCTCAAGATGATGCGCGAGATGGGGATTCGCTGCGGCATCAGACGCGAGACGGCCTACCACAGGTACAACTCGTACAAGGGCGTCGTCGGCAGGACGTTCGAGAACGTGATCGCGAGGGATTTCGACGCCGGGGCCCCGTGGCGGAAGCTGGGGACGGACGTCACCGAGTTCAAGGTGGCCGGCGGCAAGGCCTACTGGGCCCCGACGCTGGACTTCTGCACCAAGGAGATCGTGGCGAGCGACATATCGACCACGCCCGACATGGCCCAGCAGGCGAGGATGCTCGACGGGCTGCTGTCCAAGATCCCCGAGGGCGCCGCCCCGACCATGCACTCGGACCGGGGCTGGCAGTACCAGCACGCCTCGTACACATCCAGGCTCGAGGCCGCCGGCATCGTCCAGAGCATGTCCAGGAAGGCGAACTGCATCGACAATGCCGCCACCGAGCAGCTCTTCGGCCACGTCAAGGACGAGTTCTACAGGGGCCGCGAGTGGAAGACGTTCGAGGATTTCAAACGCGACCTGGAGGAATACATAGTCCACTGGAACACGAGCCGGAGGCAGGTAAGATTGAAGGGCCTGACCCCGGAGGAGTACCGGAATCAGGCCCTCGCGGCCTAGTCGCTATTTAGGGCGTCCAAGATTTGGGGCGCAGTTCACACGGAGGTCGGGCTTTTTTGCAAACGCCGACGTATTGACGAATTTGGAACTGCTGGAAATACGAAACTATGCCGGTTTACTACGATGAATTGAGATATTCCAACCACGCCGGCTTTTCGCTAAAAGTGCAAGGCATCTACCTGCGGTTTTAGTTCAACAAGTTTCGGAGTGGTCGCGGTTGAGCGATTCATCGTAGTAAACCGGCATAGTTTTGGCGGACCGCCCCACACAGATACCCAACGAAGGCAAAATGAACCGTATTCCTCCGTCCCCAAGGGATCAGATGAACAGATTGCCGATGGGATCGGGGGCGGA
>CAJMPM010000147.1 GCA_905215225.1 uncultured bacterium | reverse complement strand
ACCGTTGTCTGCGGCCTGGGCTATACGCTCGTCGTGACCGGCATCGCCCAGGTTGCGTTCCCGTATCAGGCGAACGGTTCGCTCATTAAGGTCGACGACAAGATCGTGGGATCCGAGCTGATCGGCCAGAACTTTGAGGATGAGGACCACATGTGGGGCCGCATCCAGAACGTGACTATCGTCGAGGGGGAGGACGGCGGGCTCATGGCCTACGGCGCCCCGTCCAATTTGTCCCCGGCGAGTGAGGAGTACCGGCAGCTTGTGGATGCGCGCGTGAAGAAGATCCGCGCCGCCAACCCCGATGCCGATATGGACGCTGTGCCCGTCGACCTGGTGACGTGTTCCGGCTCAGGGCTCGACCCCGAGATCTCTCCCGATGCCGCCGAGTACCAGGTCCCGCGCCTTGCCAAGGCCACGGGCAAAAGTGGGGACGAGGTGCGCGACATCATTGCCGCGTGCACCAAGGGCCGTTTCCTCGGCGTGTTCGGCGAGCCCACGGTCAACGTGCTCAAGGTGAACCTTATGCTGGACGGCGCGCTGTAGGTGAGGGAGTGGCGGATGAGGGCATGACTGACTATCTGAGCCCTCAAGTCCACCCCGCCCATCAGTTGCGGTGAAATACGGACTGTTTTGCCTGTCAAAAGCCTCACCTACTCCGTATTCCACCGCAACTTTTTTGTGAGGGTCGGGTTGGAAGGGGGGTGTTGCGAGCGTTTGCTAATGCAGCTGATACTGATACGATAGGTACGTTAGCAACTGCCGCCGAGCGGCTCAAACGAAAGGAAGCCTGTATGGAGTCCTCTGCCTACCCGATGCTCTTTAGCCCGATCAAGGTCGGTACAACCGAGGTCAAGAACCGCGTCTTTATGCCGCCGGTGTCCACCAACCTGGCCGATCATGGCTATGTGACCGATGACTTGGTCGATCATTACCGTGCCCGCGCCAAGGGCGGCGTGGGCCTCATCATCACCGAGGTCGTGACGGTCGAGCCCACCTATACCTATCTGCCGGGTGACATGTGCTGCTACGACGACACGTTTATCCCCGGCTGGGAAAAGCTCGCCGCGGCCGTCCACGAGTATGGCTGCAAGATCATGCCGCAGCTCTTCCACCCCGCCTACATGGCCTTTAACATTCCGGGCACGCCTCGCCTGATCGCTCCGTCCTTTGTGGGCCCGTCTTACGCCCGCGAGGCACCGCGCCCCATCACGGTCGACGAGATCCACGAGCTCACGCATCAGTTTGGCGACGCTGCTGTGCGCATGCAGAAGGCCGGTGTCGATGGCGTCGAGGTCCATGCGGCACACGCCCACGGCATGCTCGGCGGCTTTTTGACCCCGCTCTATAACAAGCGTACCGATGAGTACGGCGGCTCGCTCGACGCCCGCATGCGCTTCTTGCTCGAGGTCATCGCCGAGATTCGCGAGCGCTGCGGCAAGGACTTTATCATCGACGTCCGCATCTCGGGCGATGAGTACACCGATGGCGGCCTGACCCTCAACGACATGATCTACGTCTCGCGTCGCCTGGAGAAGGCCGGCGTCGACATGATCCACGTGTCGGGCGGCACCACCATCAAGCGCGGCTCCGCCATTCCCGCTGCCGGCACGCAGCAGGCCTCGCACGCCGCCTGCTCGCGCGAGATTAAGAAGCACGTGAACATTCCCGTCGCCACGGTCGGCCGTATCAACGAGGCCTGGATCGCCGAGGAGCTGATCGAGGACGGCGCTGCCGACATCTGCATGATGGGCCGCGCCAATCTGTGCGATGCCGAGTTCTGCAACAAGGCCGCTGCCGGCAACGCCGACGATATTCGCCCCTGCATTGGCTGCCTGCGCTGCCTGAACGGCATTATGTTTGGCAAACGCATCTCCTGCACCGTTAATCCGGACGTGGAGCGCGACGAGGCTGGCTACGAGCCTGCCGCCGAGGCCAAGAACGTGCTCGTTGTGGGCGCTGGTCCTGCGGGCATGGAGGCGGCGTTCATTGCCGCCAAGCGCGGCCACAACGTGGTGCTCGTGGACAAGCAGGACGAACCGGGCGGCGAGATGCGCATCGCGGCCGTTCCGCCGGCCAAGCAGGAACTCACCCGCGTGATCAAGTACCAGTATCGCCGTCTTGCTGAGGCGGGCGTGAAGTGCGTCTTTGGTACCGAGCTTTCGGCCGAGGACATTCAGCGTGACTACGCCGGCTACGAGGTCGTCCTAGCTTATGGCGCCGAGCCCATCGCTCCGGCCTTTATGCAGGGCTTTAAGCAGGTTATGACGGCTGACGACCTGCTGGGCGGCAAGGCCTTCCCGGGCAAGAAGATCGTCATCGTGGGCGGCGGCACCGTCGGCTGCGAGACGGCCGATTACCTGGCCCCGTTGGTCAACGACCTGTCGCCGGCCAACCGCGATGTCACTGTTATCGAGATGACCAAGACGCTCGCCGCCAACGAGGGCGGCGCCGGACGCGCGGTGCTCATCACGCGCATGCTCTCCAAGGGTGTCCACGTGCTGACCGAGGCCAAGGTGACCGAGATTACCGAGGACACTATCAGCTACGAAAAGGACGGCGAGGTCCACACCATCACCGGTGCCGATACGCTGGTGCTTGCCATGGGCTATCGTCCCAATACCAAGCTGGCCGACGACCTGGCTGCAGCCGGTGTTGCCACCCACGTGCTGGGCGATGCCCAGAAGTGTGGCAACATCCGCGATGCCATCGGCGATGGCTACAAGGTTGCCTGCGAGCTCTAGTCAACCCCTTTGCACCAATCGATTGCAAAAAGCGGCGGCTGCCCTGTGTGTTGGGCAGCCGCCGCCTGCGTTTTGCCAAAGAAAGATTATTGTCGGGCCCTAAATGCCTTTTGCTTCTGCTCCCTCCGCAATCATGTTGCGGTTATACACCAGGTGCAGATACATCGCGTCGTGCGCGGCGGTGGGATTGCGCGAGGCGATGGCGTCGGCCACATCGCGGTGCGTGCGGATAGTTTCCTCGACGAGCTTTTTGCCGGTCACGTCGATAAAGAGGGGGACGGATGCCTTGAGCACACCCATCGGACAGGTAACGACGAGGTTGCCGCCATCCCAGGGTGGCTTCATGGAATAGCGCCCGTACGCATCGAATTTCTCCTTTCATAGATGTGCGGCACAAAGAGCCCCGAGTTCATACGAGCTCGGGGCCCTTTTCGTTTGGATTGCAGACGTATTGACAGACGAAAACAGTCTGTGTCCGGTATTGAGCCATACGAAAGCGAAATTATGCGTCTTAATTCCGTACGCAAATAAAGACGAAAACCATTTGCGTCTTGGATAAATCAGTACGCAAACAGTTTTCGTCTTATAATACGGTTATGAATGGTACGAAACGAGGGGGTTGTTCATATGGTTGTTAGAGAAAGCCCTACAGTCGAATACAAGGAAAGCGTTACGCCGACGTTTCTTAAAACGGTGAGCGCCTATGCAAATTACGGGACGGGCAAGATTGAGTTTGGCGTTGATGACGAGGGCGTGGCTGTCGGCCTTGCAGATCCGGTCGCAGAGTGTCTCCGCATCGAGAACATGATTAATGACAGCTTGGACCCCGCTCCCCGTTACACGCTCGAGCCCGATGAGAAACACGGGACCGTAATCCTTACGGTTTATGAGGGCCAGGACAAACCCTATCGAAGCAAGGGAAAGGCCTACAGGCGAAACGATTCGGCAACGGTGGAGGTCGACCGGTTTGAGTATGGCAGGCTGACGCTCGAAGGCAGCAACGTAACGTTCGACGCGCTCACATCGGCTCGCCAGGACTTGAGTTTTCACACGCTCGAGCATAAGTGTGTTGAACATCTCGGCATTTCCGAGCTAACGCCGGATATTATGCGCACACTTCGCTTGCTCGGCAAAGATGGCTATACCAACGCTGCGGCGATTTTGGCGGATAGGAATGATTTTCCGGGCATCGACTGCGTCCGTTTTGGCGATACCGAGGATGTGATCTTGGACCGTGAGACGGCGACAAATGTATCCGCAATTGAGCAGGTGGACAGGGCGGTGGCTATGTTTGCACGCTACTACCGTTTTGAGCGTATCGAAGGGATGGAGCGCGTCCAAACCGATCGAATTCCTCTCGAGGCGTTTCGCGAGGCTGTCGCAAACGCTTTGGTGCATCGGACGTGGGACGTTCGAGCGAATGTTCAAATTGCCCTGTACGACGATCGCGTCGTTGTGACTTCGCCCGGATCGCTGCCTGCCGGTTTGACGACGGAACAATATCTGTATGGGCAGATATCCGTGCTCAGAAACCCCATCATTGCAGAGGCCTTCTTAAAGCTGGATTACATCGAGAAATTTGGTACGGGAATTGCGCGCATTAGACGTGCCTATCGCGATTCGATCAATCAACCAATTTTTGATGTTCGCGGCGGCATGGTGGCCGTCACATTGCCCGTTACCGATGCCTTTGAAGGGTCCGAGGAAGAGGTCCAGGTTCTCAAGGCCTTGTCGGGTGGGCGAATTATTTCGTGAAGGGATATTGTTTATTATACGGGGATGAGGCGCATGCGGAAGTTGGCTTCACTCGAAGCTCTGCTTGAACTTTATATTATCGTAAGG
>CAJMPM010000146.1 GCA_905215225.1 uncultured bacterium | reverse complement strand
CCGCGCCGCGCGGACTTATTAGGCGCCGCCGCCTTAATGGCAACGGCGCCAGAGCCACCACAAAGGTGCCTGTTCCCTTGTAGTGGTTTGGGTCTTTTCAGGTCGCGGTAGTCGATCAGGCGAAGATCGGGTTGAGACTCGAGCCAAGCGCGCAGCTCAGGATCGATCAGCGCATCGACTTCCTTGGTACGATCAGTCGTAAGCGAGCTGTTCTCGAGGATAAAGCGATCAAGATAGCCCGGGTGACACACAAAAACGACCGTCTCGCCGCCCACCATCTCGCGAACCGTCTGCATGATTGCTTCTTTAGGCTCGTAGCCCGGTTCCATCGATCGCATCACCATGCGCAGGTCGGTATCTCCGCAATGCACCACCGCCGTGGGGTCGAAGCTTGCCTTTTGCTCCTTAAGGCCCAGCTCCTGGGCAACCGCCGAGATCGCTCGGTTAAGGTTTTTGCTCATGACGGCATGGGCCTCGAAGTAATCGGGCTCGCGGCCCACAATCTCGACAAAGCGGTCGTGCTGCGCACGGATCTCGATGCAGGCCTCGTCGAAGTCTATCAGCTCCTCGCCGCGCTTAAAATGCTCGCGAAAGGTGCGGCTGCTATGGAACTCGCCGCTCTCGTTGAGCATGCTCGGGATGAGCGCCGGGTCGGCACACGGCTTACCCAGGCACACGTTAGTATGCTGGCCCACCGCAATGCCGGCATCCGCCACGAGCAACCAACCACGCTCGGCTTCAGGCATATTGGGCATCAGGCCCGCCGAGCGCACCAGGCCCTCGTTGACGCTGCGAGCAATCCCTAAGTCAACGGCATACGAATACCCGATATCATCGGCACGAATAAGCAATTGCTTCATAACGACTCCAATCTATGTGAAAACCACCACAAAGGTGTCTGTCCCCTTTGTGGTGGTTCTGGCGCCCTATAGCCCAAAGAAGCTAAGAATCTGATCGCGGCTTACGGGCTTGTACTCGTTGGCGTCGAGGCCGACATCGTAGCGAAAGATAGGACGTTCGCGATCGCGGTTGCGTGCGTTGGTGCGGTCACCCCTGCTGTGGATATGCCCATGCAGCATAATGGCGCCACGTGCCTTGCCGTTCCAGCTGAGCATGGGGTAGTGGCTCATAACCAGACGATGGCCCTTGGCATAGCCGGGAGCAATCTCCAGGTAATCGCGCACGTCTTCCCAAATCTGCGGTACGTCGGGATCTTCCCAGTCGCCGTCATGGTTACCACGGATGCGCGTCACGATAAGGCAATCGATACGCTCGCGCAGGCGCACCGCCTCCGCCAGGGGCAAACGATAGGTAAAGTCACCCAAAATATAGAGGCGGTCATCCGCAGCCACGCACTCATTGATGGCATCGATGACCTTGCGGTTCATCTCCTCGACCGAATCAAACGGTCGATCCATGTCGTGCAAGATATTCGTATCGCCCAGGTGCAGGTCGGCGGTAAACCACATCATCGTCTGTGTCCTCATTTCGCAACTTGTCCAACTCGTGCTAAGTATACAGACGCGGCGATGTGGCGGTTATCCAAAGAGCCCGCCGAACAGACCTCGGCGGCGCTTGCCTTGCTTTTTCGAAGCGTCACCCTGAGTTTTCTTGTCCTGCCGTTTCCTACGGTCCTGCTCCAACTCATCGTCATCGAGTAGCATATCCCACTCAAACGGATCATCCGTCAAATCGAACAGGTCGTCGTCATCAAACATGGCCGCCTCCATTGACGACTAACGAGCATCCACCACATAGAGGCCAACGCGCACCTGATGCCACGGGCTGCGCTCGGGGGCAACCTGTTGCACACGGACCTCAAATACGTCCTCGTGGCCGTAGTACATCATCAAGGATAGCGGGCCGACCTCGTTTCCCGGAACGTAGCCGAGCTTGGTGTTGCCGTAATAGATCGCAACCGCCTCAGGGTCATGGGGATTATCGCGCTCGGCACACAGCGTCAGCTTATCGCCAACCTTAAGATCGCCCAGGACCAAGGCACCGTCGGCATACTGAAATCCTGCGATATGAAACGACAAAAGAACACGTGAAGGCTCGTACATGGCAGCTCCTCTAACGGCCGGAAAACCGGCACTTAACCTTATCGAGAAGTCTACGGGCCCGTGCGGACACGAATTCGCCCGCTCGCACCTTTCACCCATTTGCTGCAACGTCTGCGAGACAGAGCGCTTGCAGATAAGATAGGAGCACGGATGGCACCCGCGGCAGCGGGTCTTGCCAACTCCGATACACGTTTTCATCGTGAGAAGTGGCCGTCTTCGCTTACGCGGGGCGGCCACTTTGTTTGCCCCATGTCATCTGATTCTAATGCACAAACATGCGCACGAACTTGTGCTTCCAGCTTGCGTAAGGAGCGTAGCGGAATGGCACGTCCAGCCACGTCGCCTTGTTTACGATACTCTTCTTGTGGCTGAACGTATCGAAGCTCTCGCGGCCATGGTACTGGCCCATACCGCTCGCACCCATGCCGCCAAAGCCCATATGGCTCGTAGCCAAGTGCATGATGGTGTCGTTAACGCAGCCGCCGCCAAAAGGCACGTAGCGCACAAAGCGCTGCTGAACCGCACGGTCCTGGCTAAAGATATACAGGGCCAGCGGCGTCGGACGATCCGTAATAAACGTCTCGACCTCGTCTAGGCTCTCAAACGTCAGCACCGGCAAAATGGGGCCGAAAATCTCCTCCTGCATCACGGCGTCATCGGGGGACACGCCGTCCAAAATCGTCGGCTCGATCTTGAGCGAAGCCTCGCGCACGGCACCTCCAAGCACGACCTTATCGGAATCGATCAGCCCGCGCACGCGCGCAAAATGTTTGGCGTTGACGATATGCCCGTAATCCTCGTTATCGAGCGGATGCTCGCCAAACATACGGCGGGCCTCCTCCTTGATAAGGTCCAGCAGCTCGTCGTGCACGCGCGCATCGACCAGCAAGTAGTCGGGCGCTACACAGGTTTGCCCCACGTTGAGCCATTTACCAAAGGCGATACGCCGCGCCGCGACCTTCAGGTTTGCCGTCGCATCCACGATGCAGGGACTCTTTCCGCCCAGCTCAAGCGTCACGGGCGTAAGGTTTTTACTTGCACGCTCCATGACGAGCTTGCCGACCGGAACGCTACCGGTAAAGAAGATCTTGTCCCAGCACTCGTCGAGCAGCGCTTCGTTTTCGGCGCGCCCGCCCTCGACAACCGTCACCAGGCACGGATCAAATGCCTCTTCACAGATTTGCTTGAGCACCGCGCTCGATGCCGGAGCATATGCGCTCGGCTTGATGACCACGGTATTGCCCGCGGCAAGGGCGCCGGCGAGTGGCTCGAGCGTCAGCAAAAACGGGTAGTTCCACGGAGCCATGATGAGTGTGACGCCATAGGGCACGGCCTGCGTCTTGCACACACTCACGGCGTTGGCGAGGTCACACGGACGCAGACGCGGGCGACTCCATCGAGCCACGTGAGCGATCTGATGTCGAATCTCAGAAAGCGAGGTGCCGATCTCACACATATACGCCTCGTCATGTGACTTTCCCAAATCGGTCTTGAGCGCATGGGCAATATCGGCCTCGTGGGCCCGTACCGCATCGCGTAAACTCACGAGCGCGCGACGTCGAGTATCGACATCAAACGTAGCGTGCGTCTTAAAGTAGGCGCGCTGATCGCCGACGATGCGCGCAATTTCCTCGGTGTTCATGGACCCTCCTAGTTCTCGTCCTCAAACATACCACCCGCGACGACCTCGTACATATGCTCGAGCTCCAGGCGGTCCATCAAAAGCGGAACGGGGTACAGCGGATTGGCCTCGGCATCGGCATGTGCCGCCATCTGCGGAATGTCGGAGCGGCGAATGCCCGAGACATATCTGGGGATTCCCAGGGTCTCGTTCATACAATCGATCCAATCGATAAAGGCCTCGGCCGCCAGGCTGTCCTGCGCGTTAGCCGGCGCGATGCCGGCCATGCGGGCGAGATCGGCGAGCTTAGGAGCAGCAGTTTCGCCATAGGCGCGAAGCATATGCGGCAGGATGATGGCGTTGGCCAAGCCGTGCGGAATCCCGTAACGCCCGCCCAGGCTGTGTGCGATGGCATGAACGTATCCAACATAGGAGCGCGTAAAGGCAACACCCGCCTTATACGCCGCCGAAAGCATGTTGCGACGCGCACGCATGTCGTCGCCATGTTCATAGGCCTCGAGCAAATTGTCGTGGATGAGCTGCACCGTCTGTCGCGCCATCTAGCGCGTATAGGGCGTAGTGCTTAGCCCGATAAAGGCCTCGACGGCATGCGTCAGGGCGTCCATGCCCGTCTGCCCCGTAATGGAGGCGGGCAGGCCACGCGTAAACTCGGGGTCGTGCACCGCAAAGCGCGGGATAAGTACAAAGTCGTTAATGGGGTACTTGTAGTGCGTCTCGCCATCGGTAATTACCGCCGCAAGCGTGACCTCGCTTCCCATGCCTGCCGTGGTGGGAACGGCAATGAGCAGCGGCAGGCGACGATGAATCCGCAGCAGGCCGCGCATCTTGTTGATGGGCTTGTTTGGCTGCGCGATACGTGCTCCCACGCCCTTGGCACAGTCCATGGCCGCGCCACCGCCAAAGCCGATAATGGCCT
>CAJMPM010000145.1 GCA_905215225.1 uncultured bacterium | reverse complement strand
TCCATGAGGAGTCGCCTTCCTATTTGATTGGTTTTCCGGTGGTGACGTAGGCGAGCACCTCGTCGTCGGTGTAGTAGCGCGATGCCGAGTACGTACGCAACTTGTTGGAGTTGGTGATGATGGGCATGCTGCCGCACAGCGGGTTGTTGGTGTACATAAGCGGGCAGATGCTCGAGACGACGGCACCGGTAGTCGAGAGGCGTCTGTATGCCGCAGTCTTGCGGAAGGCGTCTGCCACGGATGGGGCGGCGGTCAGAACGGTGGGTACTTGCACGCGGCACTTGCCGGAGGCGCTCAGCCCATCGCAGATGGCGTCTGCCCAATGGGCGAGTTGTGCAGACGAGAGGTGGGGGCAGCCGATGAAGGCAAGCTTGGGGCGCGCGCCCGGGTTCTTCCACATAACGGGGTAGCTCGAGCGGATGCGTTCCAGCTCGGCGTCGTCAATGCGATAGATTTGGGCGTCTGGTGCTATGAGGTGTTCGCCTTGTTCGACGGCCTCGGGCGTGATGCCGTCCACGTGGTAGAGCCCGACAGCGCCGTTCGATGCGCTGGCGGCGCCCATGTCCTTAAGGTAGTCCTGCGTGCCGGGTGTGAGTTCGCGGCCAAGCCAGCGGTCGAGGCCTTTAATGTAAGGGACGTCTTCCATCACCTTCATGCCAATGGCGCTGCCAAGCACTTGCGCTTCGGGCATGCGCTTACAATCGACTTCGATGATCCAGGTCGCCTTGCGGCCCTCATCGGTGAGCAGGCCGAATTCCGGGACAAAGCCGGCAATTGAGCCGAACATCTCGATGATGCCGGAGTTGCGATTGCAGCGAGCGCCCAGCACGGAGTTGGCAAAGACCACGGCGCTGCTTTCTGCCCAGCTTAGGATGTCGCCACGCCGAGGTCGATTGCCAACCTCGGGCTGGTAGCAGGTGCAGGTGAAAGCATCGTTGTCCAATAGGCCCATGCTGCGCAGCTGTGCCTCATAATCGTCTTGTTTGGAATACATAATCTTGAACAGCAGCTTTTGCAGCGGGTTGGCCGGGACGGCGGGGTCGAGGGGCCTCGGGTCGACCGAGAATGACTGACCGGACAGGGCGCCGTCTTTCAGCAGCTCATCCATAAGGTCATAGACTGGACCGAGCATGGAGAGGCCAAAACTTGTGACAAGATGACCGTTTGCGCCGGTCACGGGAACCATACGCTCGGCGCCAAAGCATTCGCCGTACATAACGAGGGTCTTGACCACTTTGGCCATGGCGGGGCCCTTGGCGCCGTCGAGCAGGGCTTGATGTTGGGAGGTCAGGTTCATCTGTGAGCCCATCCTTTCGTGTTAGATATTGGTGCCGAGTCGGTATGCCGCACGGACCGCTTCGAGCACACGACCGGGTGCAAACCCATCGCCGATGTTATGCAGCTCGTCTGCGGCGTGCGTCTGCTGCAGTTTGTAGAACAGCGCGTCGTCGGGGTGTCCGCCGCAGGCAATGATTACCAGGTCGCAGGTTAGCTCGAGTGACTTCCAGTCGTTGCCGATTTTGGGTGCAAGCGGGTTTTCGACGTTCTCGGGCAAGACCGGTGACCACGAGACGTAGGGGTCGGGAACGTTTTTGTGGCAGTTGCGACTCAAGTGGAGACGCGCACACCTCGATAGGGTTTCAGGCTCGCGTTTACCGTCGACCTCCGCGCGCTCGACGCGTGTCATATTGAGGAGCCGCACATTGCGTCCCCTGAGCGCATGGAGTAGGTGGCCACGATTTGCCGTGCAGGCGCCCTGCATCATGTGAGGCAGCATTTCAATTACGCTGACCTGTGGTATGCCGTGTTCGACGGTGAGCCATTGGGCAACCTCGCAGCCCACGGCTCCTCCGCCAATGATGGCGACGGTTTTGGCGTTGCCAAGCAGCGCGGGTTGGCGCAGTAGCTGCGTTGCCTGCACGGCATGGCCCGATGCTACAAGCTCCGTAAGACCGGGGATGGGCGGTATTGCATTGGAAGTGCCTGTCGCGCACACGATTGCGTCGAAGCCTGCTTTTGCAAGATCTTCGGCGCGTGCTGCCCGTCCAAGTTCGAGTGTCAGGTTCCCGTTGGGTTTTTCTGCCTGCTCGCGCACCTGTCGAACAAGATATGATCGGTAGTTATCGAGGTCGAACTTGATCCGGGCGGCGCTGGCGGAGAGGAGTTTTCCTCCAAGTTCATCTTCGGCGTCGATGAGCTTTACGTCGTGGCTGCGACGCGCGGCGATTAGCGCACAGACTATCCCGGCGGGTCCGGCTCCTATCACCGCTATGCGTTTGGGTTCTTTGGCGGGAGCGGGTGTCTGGGGCATGAGGTATTCAAAGCTGCAGCGTGGATTGACGGCACACTGCGGATGGCCCCCTTCGACAAACTCGTTGAGGCATCCTTCCTGGCATCCGATGCAGGGGCGAATATCTGTCACGCGACCGGCGTACGCCTTGTTGGGCCACTCAGGATCCGCAAGCAGCGGGCGTCCGAGCATGATCATATCGGCGTCGCCATTGCGAAGGGCGCGTTCGGCAATGTCGGGGTAGCCCAACTTACCCACCGCGACAACGGGTACGGGAAGGCCGGCATTGGAGCGGATATTGTCGGCGGCAAAGCGCTCTCGAACGGCGCGCGCCACGGGAACGAAGCAGCCTGCGGGCATGCTCGCAGGCGGGTGGGGCATCCACCAGTTGTCATAGCAACCAAGGTCGACGTCAAAGATGTCTACTCCCGCCGCCACGCGCTCTTCCATATAACCCAGGGTCTGTTCGACTGTGCGGCCGCCGCGCATGCGTCCCAGATAGGTCGAATTCATGACCTGCTCGTCATAGGTTTCCTCGAGTGCAAGCGAAAGGTCGATGCGGTACATGATGGGGTAGTCGGGCCCAACGCGGCGACGGATTTCTTTGATCATATCGAGGCCAAACTGACGCCAATCGGCATAACGTCCGAGCTTGCGATGGTTAAAGGCGGGGTTTCCGAGCTGCTCGATAAGATAACCCTCGTGCCCGTGCAAATAGACGCCATCGATGCCCATGGCATGAGCATCGGCCGCCGCTTGGCCGATATTGTTTACGATACGGCGCAGCTTTTGGTCCGAGAGGCGCATGCATGGAATGGCGGGGATGTAGTAGTTAGGCAAGAAACTCGCCGAGACCGGAAACTTCTTTTGCGTGATGAGGCATTGCGGGTTGCCCACGCGACCGAGTCCAGCCGTAAGCTGGACAAAAATGCGCGATCCGAAGGCATGGACACCTTGGGCAAGGTCGCGCCAGCCTGCCATAACGGTTCGGCTTCGATCGATGCGCGGGAAATAGGTGAGCTTGTCCAGCTCGGTGACCGTGGTATCGATGCCGTGGCTTACCGGCACGAGTCCTGTTGTGATGAGGCCGCAGCCGCCTTTGGCGCGGGCGAAAAAGTACTGCAGCATCATGTCACTGGGGCGGCCAGTTTCCTCGCACATGTCGATATTGCCCATCGGTGCCATGACAATGCGGTTTTTGACGGTGAGCTTGTTAATTATGATGGGAGAGAAGAGCTTGTCAAAAGGATAGAGCTCTTGTGTCATGCGGGACGATCCGCAACCGGAATTTTTGGCGGGCCAGCTGTCGAATGAGTCGACGAGTTGCTGCACCAGTACGTCTTTTCCCAATGAGGTTCCTTTCAGATGTTGACAAGGTAACAAAGCAGTTTACGTCTAAATGTTTAATAGTCAACAACAAAGGAGCGAGTTCGGTGAAGGAATAAGGACTCAATGAGTGCCAGGTGGCAAGCTGTGCTGCGACATTAGCTCCCAGCTAATGAATTTGAGCTCGCTGCCTCCTACGATGTGCTGTGTGCCGGCACGGTAGCCGGATCGTAGGAAGGATGCATAATGGCAAAAGAGGGAAAGAAGCCGATCGGCAAGATCATTCTCGGCGTCATCGTGGTGCTCGATGATCGCGGAGACGTGGGTTCTATGGGCGGTAACTCGTCTGATTCGTCTACGGGTGATGCAGCAAAGCCTGCCGAACAGACCCAGCAAGTCGAGGAGCAAAAAGAGGCACAAGAACCCTATACGGTTTCGGATGAGGCCGGGGATACGTCTAATCAGTTCGCGTATAAGATCACTGGCACGTTGACCAATAATACGGATAAAGAGCAAAGCTACATTCAGATTGAGTATGTTCTGTATGACGCAGACGGCAATCAGGTGGGAACGGCTCTTGCGAACACCAACCATCTCAAAGCGGGCGGCACCTGGAAGTTCGAAGCGATGAGCACGGTATCTCCCGACCAGGTTGCCAGCTGGGAACGTTCTGACGTGAGCGGTTTTTAACTAGAATTAAAAACATGGTTACTATGCGAGCTGGGGGGTGAGGCCATATGCCCGATAAGAAGCCAACCGAAGAGTTGCTCAACGAGCTGCTCGATGCCCCGAGTATCGAGGGCTATATCAAAGAGCACGACTTTACCGCCCCGTCGCTTTCGGAGTATCTGAAACAGCTTTTGGAAGAAAAGAAAAAGCCCTTAGAAGAACAATTATTAAAATTTTTTAAAGAACATGATGTTTTTGAAGCAGATTATTCTGAAGATGAAAATATAGACTTAACAAAGATAAGAGAAAATTTAAAAAATTACCAAGCAGTAACTATAGGCATTGATTATT
>CAJMPM010000144.1 GCA_905215225.1 uncultured bacterium | reverse complement strand
GTTTTTGCTGGTATTTTTATCGGGGGACCCCGTCGGGATTAGCAATTGGGCGACCCCTGTCCGGAGGGGCCCTTGTTGAGCTGCTTATGCGTGGCTGTTACTCGGCGTCGTGGTGACGGCGGGGCTTGCGGCCTCCGTTGTCGCCGGGACGGCGCGGACGGTCGCTACGCTCGGAGCGCTCGCGACGCGGACGCTCACGACGCTGGAAGTGCTCGCCG
Source organism: uncultured bacterium (assembly GCA_905215225.1). Lineage (GTDB taxonomy): Bacteria > Actinomycetota > Coriobacteriia > Coriobacteriales > Coriobacteriaceae > Collinsella. The sequence continues at coordinate 4,422 of CAJMPM010000144.1, read as the reverse complement.
TCGCCCTCGGAGGCACCCTCGGCGCGAGCCGGGGCCTCGGGCTTGTCAAGACGATCGAGCGAGATCTTGCCGCGATCGTCGACCTCGATGACGACGACCTTGACCTCGTCGCCCACGTTGAGGACGTCCTCGACCTTCTCCACGCGGCCCTTGGCGACGCGGGAGATGTGCAGCAGGCCGTCCTTACCGGGCAGCAGGTTGACGAAGGCGCCGAAGGGCTGGATGGAGACCACGCGACCGGTGTACTCCTCGCCCGGCTCGGGAACCTTGATGATGAGCTTGATGCGCTCGACGGCCTGGTCGACGGACTCGCCGGTGCCGCCGACAAAGACGGTACCATCCTCCTGGATATCGACCGAGGCGCCGGTCTCGTCCTGGATGCCGCGGATAACCTTGCCGCCAGAACCGATGACGTCGCGAATCTTATCAGTCGGAACCTGGATCGAAACGATGCGCGGAGCGGTGCTGCGCGTAGTGTGGCGCGGCGCGGGGATAACATCGAGCATCTTCTGCAGGATGAAGGCGCGACCCTCCTTGGCCTGCTGCAGGGCGCGGGCCAGGATGTCGAAGGTAAGACCGGTGGCCTTGTTGTCCATCTGCAGGGCAGTGATGCCCTCGGTGGTACCGGTGACCTTAAAGTCCATGTCGCCCAGGAAGTCCTCGAGACCCTGGATATCGGACAGGACTACGGTCTTGCCCTCCTCCTGGATCAGACCCATGGCGATACCGGAGACCGGGCGCTTAATGGGCACGCCGCCGTCCATAAGGGCGAGCGTGGAGCCGCAGGTCGAAGCCATCGAAGAGGAGCCGTTGGACTCCATGACCTCGGAGACGACGCGGATGGCGTAGGGGAACTCGTTCTCGTCGGGAAGCACCGGAAGCAGAGCGCGCTCAGCCAGGTTGCCGTGGCCGATCTCGCGGCGCTTGGGGCTGCCCATGCGGCCGGTCTCGCCGGTGCAAAACGGCGGGAAGTTGTAGTGGTGCATGTAGCGCTTGCCCTCGGTGGGCTCGATGGTATCAAGACGCTGGCCCTCGTTGAGCATGCCGAGCGACAGGACAGAGAGCACCTGGGTCTGGCCACGCTGGAACAGGCCGGAGCCGTGAACGAGCGGCAGGTAGTTGTCCTTCACCATGATAGGACGGAGCTCGTCGGCGGCACGGCCGTCGACGCGCTCGCCGGTCTCGACGACCATGGTGCGCATGGCCTTCTTCTCGAGCTTCTTGAGCGCCACGGGGATCTCGCGCTCCCAAGCAGCCTGCTCCTCCTCGGTGAACTCGGCGCGGATGGACTCCTTCAGAGCCTCGACCTTACCGATACGGGAGAGCTTGTCGGCATCACGAAGGGCGGCCGCCATCTCGTCGTAGTGGGCGAAGATGCGCTCCTGGACCTCCTCGACGGGCTGGTCGAGCGGGTACTCCTTCTTGACGATGGGGCCGTTGACCTGCTCCCACTCGGCGACGAACTCATCCTGAGCCTGGCAGAAGGCAGCAAGGGCCTCCTGGCCAAACTTCATGGCGGCGAGCATGTCGTCCTCAGAGATCTCCTCGGCGCCGGCCTCGACCATCGAGATGAAGTCAGCAGAGCCGCCCAGCTCCAGGTCCAGATCGGAGTTCTCGCGCTCCTCGTAGGTGGGGTTGACGATAAACTCGCCGGTCTCCACGTTACGGCCGATGCGCACGCAGGCAAGCGGGCCCTCGAAGGGCACGCCGCCGAGCGTCATGGCCAGGGAAGCACCCATGACGTTGATGACGTCAAAGGGGTTGACTTGGTCGGCGACACGCGAGGTGGCAACGATGTGCACCTCGTTGCGGAAGCCGTCCGGGAAGCTCGGGCGAATCGGGCGGGCGAGCATGCGTGCGGTGAGCGTGGCCTTCTCGCTGGGACGGCCCTCACGCTTGAGGTAGCCACCCGGGATGCGGCCGGCAGCGTACATCTTCTCGTTGAAGTCGACGGTCAGCGGGAAGAAGTCGTAGTTCTTGCGCTCCTTGGAGACGACCACGGTGTCGAGCATCGTGGTGTCGCCCTGCTTGACCAGGCACGCGCCGGTGGCCTGCTTGGCAAGCTCGCCCGACTCAAAGGTGTAGGTCTTGCCGTACAGCTCAAAGGTCTTGGATACGAGTGTCATTGTTCTCCTTTACCCCACAGGCCCCTTGCCTGCGGGCTTCTCATGTGACGCGGGCCCCCTGCCCCCGCCACGCTTCAGAGCGTGATTGTTCGCGCCCTTACACAAAAAGAGCGCCCCGCTGCGCAGGACGCTCTTAGCATGTACAAATCCTACTGGATGTTGTCGCGGATGCCCAGAGCCTTGATGAGCTCACGGTACTCGACGATGTCGTTCTTCTTGATGTAGGAGAGAAGACGACGACGACGGCCGACGAGCATGAGCAGGCCACGACGGGTGTGGAAGTCCTTCTGGTGGGACTTCATGTGCTCGGTCAGCTCCTTGATGCGCTCGGACAGGATGGCGACCTGAACCTTGGGGTTGCCGGTGTCGACCGGGGTGTTACCGAACTGGGCAGTCAGCTCCGCCTTGCGCTCTTTGGAAACAGTCATTGTTTCACCTTTCTTTTTGCGTCGCCATCGGGCGACTCGATTCGCCTCGGACTGGGAAGCCGCCGGTGGAGCGAGCAACCAAGGTCGAGGTACCAACAGGTCGGTATGTTACCACAAGCAGCCCGCGCCTGCGCATCATCACCGACCCAACATGAATTCCATCGCACGGAGGCGCTGATCGGTGTGCGTCGCAGCCCAAACATGCGAAAGCCCCAATAAAAAGGCAGCGGTATGGGGATCGATCCTCTCGGCCATGAGCGCATCGAAGGTCATGGACATGAGGGCGCGCAGCCATGCGGCCTCACCGGTCGACACCAGTTCGGCACCTGGAACGCTCGACGCGCACGACCCGCACATGAGGCCGCCCGCCTGGGGCGAAAAATACGACAGCATGGGGTCTCCGCACAGCACGCAGGCCGAAAAATCGGGTCGATAGCCAACGTGCGACAGCAGCTTAAAGACATATGCCGCCACAAGTAGATCCATATGCGCCGTGTCGAGCCCGCTGCCCACCAGGGCAAGCGCTCGCTGCGTTATGGCAAAGGTAAACGGGTCCTCGGCGTCCTCGAACGAGCACACACGAGCGACCTCGGCGATTGCGCTTGCGGCGCAGGTCGTCTCGTAATCGGGCGTAGCGCCGAGCGGCGCCTCCATAAGCTCGGCCTGGGAAACCACATCGAGCGACCGTCCATGCGCGAGCAGCATATCGACAGTACAGAACAGCTCGCAGCGCGCCGCCAGGCGCCCACCGGGTTTGCGGGCGCCCTTTGCCACGGCACGAACCTGCCGCCCCCGCTCGTCAAGCATCGTCAAGATCAGGTCGGTCTCTTTGAGCTTAGTCTTATCGAGCACGAGCACTTTCGTGCGATATGTCCGGGAGCCTGCCATGCGCGCCGCGCGTCCTTAGTCCTCGGCGTTGTAGCCAAAGCGGCGAATCTGGGCCTCGTCGTCACGCCAGCCGGCCTTGACCTTCACGTCCAGCTCCAAAAAGACCTGCGTGCCAAAAATGCGCTCAAGATCGCGACGGGCGTCGATACCGATATGCTTGATCATCTCGCCGCCCTTACCGATGATGATGCCCTTTTGGCCCTCGCGCTCGACGTAAATGGTGGCGTGCACGCGCAGCACCTTCTTGGTCTGCTCGAGCGCATCGCAGATCACGCCAACGGAGTGCGGAATCTCATCACGGGTGCGGCGCAAGACCTTCTCGCGCACAAACTCGGCAACGAGCGTCTCATCGGAAGCGTCGGTACCCATGTCCTCGGGGAACCAACGCGGACCCTCGGGCAAAAAGTGCGCAACGGTCTCGATAAATGCATCGACGTTGAAGTTCTTGACAGACGACGTCACGATCTCGTCGTCATATTCCATGAGTTCGTGGGCCGCCTTAAGCTGCACCATGACCTGTGCGGGGTCGGCCTCATCGGCCTTGGTGAGCACCAGGACCTTCTTGCAACGAGCGCATCTGACGCGCTCGGCAACCCAGGCGTCTCCCCTGCCGATCGGCTTGGTGGCATCAATCAAAAACGCGACGCCATCGACATCGTTCAGCTCGAACTGCGCGCTCTTGTTGAGCTCGGATCCCAGACCGTCCTTGGGCTTATGAATACCCGGGGTATCGACAAAGACCAGCTGGTAGCCGGGACGGTTGACGACGGCGCGCATGCGGCGACGAGTCGTCTGGGCCACCGGCGAGGTGATGGCGACCTTTTTGCCATAGCAGGCATTAAGCAGCGTGGACTTGCCGGCGTTGGGACGACCGACCAGGGCCACGAAGCCGCTGCGGAAACCGGGTTCCTCGTCACCAAAGCCCATAGGACCGTCGTCCTCGTCGCACAGGGAGTCGAGTTCCTCGTCGCTCATGCCCT
>CAJMPM010000143.1 GCA_905215225.1 uncultured bacterium | reverse complement strand
TCGACGATGCTATTGGGGAGCGCGCACTTGGCTTCTTTTACTTAGTACTGCTGGGTGTCGATACATATAGCCAGCAGAAGATGGATAACCTGCGCCAACCACTCCTCATTCATGCCGAACCTCCCAACTTTCCAACTTTCCACCTAACTTACCAGCTTTCCACCTAACTTTCCAGCTTTCCACCTTGAGTAGTAAGTTTAGTGGAAAGCTGGAAAGTTAGGTGGAAAGCTGGGGCAGCAGTAGGCCAAGCGAACAAGAAAAAGGGCGGCAACCGGGTGGTTGCCGCCCCTCGCGTAGCTAGTTGGTTTTCGTCTCGTGCCGAATGCCCTCGGTGTTGATGCGCGCTAGCGTGTACGTCACGTAGTCGGAGTGCGAATAGCCATCAAGGTTGCTAACGTTGACCGGTGTGTCGTCGACAACGTTGCCGGTCATAATATTGGCCGTAAGCACCAAGCGGTAGTTTGCGTAAGTTTGGTTCTCACCCTCAACATTCGTATTCACTTTAACGCGGAAGGCATGCTTAAAGGCAAGGCTGTTGCCGTCGCGCGTGAGGAACGCGCCGTTGGTCTTGGTGTCGGTGAACACATAGCTGTTGCCGTCGGCGGATGCCGCACCCGTGCCTAGGTAATCGCTGCCGAGCACCGTAATGTAGATCGAGATATCGCCGACCGGAGCATAGCCGCCATTATCTTGCCGCTGCTCCAGGCTCAGCGTGTAGGTCACCGTGCTTGCGGCGTCGATCTTAGCCTCGGCGCCCGTGAGCTTGCTCAGGTCGTAGGTACCCACCAGAGCGATCTCGCCGTCAGCGGACTTGAGGTCATCGATGTTGATGCCCAACTGGGATTTCTTAGACGCCTCGAGTGCGGTGGTCGATGAGCCCACATCCATACGGTAGTAGCCGGCGCCGCCATCGTTGTATGCCGAGTTGCTACTGGTGCTGAGCGTGTCGGCATGCGTGGAAAGGTACGCGCGGTAGTTGGGTTTGGTGTAGCGGTCGGTGCCGCTGTTCTGCGAGGCCACGATACCCGCCTGGCAGGCAGGCGCCGTCATGGTGAGCGCGGCCCTCTTGGTAACGGTGAAGGCGTTGACATGGTTCTTGGCGATCCCGCGCAGGCCCGACATGTCGATGGGATTACCCTCAGCATCGGCAAGCACCAGTGACATGTCGCCACCGTTCGCAGTCCAACTAAGGCCCGACACCACTGGGGTCTCCTTCGTGCCGGCAAGATTCCAACCCGACCCGCCCCAGGTGTAGTAGTTATCACCCACCTTAACGTAGAACTCATACGTGCCCTGCGTGCCCGTGGGGTATCCTACCGAGCCCGCGATGACGCCATCGTGATAGGTGACAAGCGACGAATCGAGCTGATAATACAGCGCGTCAGAGCTCGTGTATTGCTGGCTCGAGTCAAACGTCACGGTGTCGCTCACGTTCATGGAAAGCGAATAGGTGGCTTCCTTGAGCTCCATCCGGTTGATGCTGTCCCTGTTGTCGACGAGGTTACGCTTGTTGTCAACGAGGCTGTGCGTGTAGTTTGATGCCACGCTGTAGGTCGAGGGCGTATTCTGGTGCCCATCCTCGGCAGCCTTGCCGTCGGCTGCTTTCTTGCCTCGCAGCAGGTAGTTGATGTGCTCGTTGAGGCTCGTGTCCACCGTGGTGGCGGTGTAGCCGTTGACGCTCGCGGACCCCGCCGGCGTGCGCACCACCAAGTAGAAGTTTTCGCTCTTGGGCTCTTCCTTATCAACGGAGAGGGTATAGAACGTGCCCGTCGCGTCGGAAGAAGTGCGCGCGCGGTAGTACGCGCCAGCGACCTTGGCGCCAGCCATCTTCGCGAGTTCGGCCTGGCTCTTGTCCTTGACCTCGTCATCGGCGAGCTTGACCCAAGCGCCGTCCTTGTCCTCCTTGGCCTCATCGGCCTTCACGCCCACGATTTCGCTCAGCCACGGTTCGGTGTAGTAAGCCTTGTTGCCAGCGTCCACAAACTCGGTGAGCTTGACTGACGTCGCGCCGCCCGTGCCCACCGTGTAGTGATATTCGCGGCTGTTGTTGGCCGTGTCCACGAGTGTGAGCTGTGTACCCTCGGGCAGCGTGGCACCGAAGGTAATGCTCTTGTTGAGCGGACCCATAGAGCCGCCGGCTTCGAGCAGCGTGTTCCAGCCGTAATCGACCGGCTTGCCCCGAGCGCTGCCATAGGTCCAGGTAAGGTAGCCGGTCATGGTGTCGCCGCTGCTCACAAGTACGTGCTTGTCGTATTTTGTCGCATAGTCGGCAGCCTTGAAGTTCGCACCTTCGGAGTAGGTGGCGGTAAAGTCGATCTCGAGCATGCGCTTGACGATGATGGGTACCTGTACACGGTAGCTCTGGCCGGCCTCGCTAAAGGTGACCGTAAGCAGCGTGAAGCGCCCCTGCTCATTGTCCCAGTCGGTGCTCGCGCGGAATGCCATAGAGCTCGTGCCATTGTTGAGCACCTTGAGCGTGGGCGCTTGCGAGGCGGCTACGTCCTTGACGAAGGTGCAGTTATCGGCGAGCGAGAAGACCTCGGCGGTGGCGGTCACATGCGCGGTGCTGCCGTTGAGGCGGCGGGCATCGGAGAAGCCGCCATTGGTCACGATGTTCAGGTAGCTCTCCACCGTCGTGGTATCGTTGCCCGGAATCACGAGCACGGGGAAGTCAGTTTTGGCCTTCTTGTCCGAAGTAATGTTGTTAGCGTTATAGGTGCTACGCGAGCTGTCCGCGCTATAGGTGCTCGTGTTTTGGTATGCGCCGGCATCATTGATGCCGGCGATGTTGGTGTAGGTGTAGCGGCCGGGAACGCGGGCACCCGCTTGGCTTTGGATGGTCGTCGCGGTGTCAATGGCGGCGCCGTCGCCAAACAGGTAGCGGTCGGTGGTGTCGCCGTCGGAGGCACGCTCCGCCAGCGTGCTCTCGGGCCTCGTGGTCACGTACGGACTCGTTGCCGTGGTAGCTGTATCGCCTGCGCCGTAAAGCGTTTTGTTCTCGTTGGGCGCGGCAGCCGTGCCGTTGTAGTCGCCGAAGGCAATATAAGTTTTCTCGTTAACAGCAGCCGTATTCGTATTGGTCGTGTAAACCATCGACGGCAGGACGCTCGTGGTCTTGCCACTACCGGGCATTACTTCCACGCCCGCTGCGGAAAGGCTGTACTTACCATCCCCCGTGTCAACCTCGCCCAAGAGTACGCCCTGGGTTTTGCCCGCATTGTAGCTATTGCTGTCCATGAGCACGTTTAACAGATGGAACTGGCCGCGCCCGTCGCCCATAATGCCGCCGTTGGACCTTTCGCTAAACGTGGTGTTGGATACCTTTGTGTTGGTAACGTCGATGACGACGGATCCGCTGTTACTCGCGTTATTCGCGCCCAGCAGACCGCCGCTCCAGTTACCCTTAATCGTAGCGTTCTCGATCGCGATGTTGTTGCAGGCTATATTCACATTGCTGAAGAAGTAGCCGATAAGCCCGCCCGAGCATTTGCCGGTGCCGGCGATGCTGACATTCTTGACACTGCAGTCGTCGAACCAGTACTTGTTGGGGCTACCGCTACTCGTAACCTCACCAATCAGGCCGCCCGCATTGTAGATGCTATTGTTCGTTCCGGCCTTATCGCCGATGACGGCGTTCTCGGTGCCGTTTCCGCCATCAATGCGCACGTTGCTCATAGAAATAACGCCGCCACGGGCGCGTCCGACCACGCCGCCGGCGCCCATATGGTCATCGGAGTTCGACCCGGTGGCTAGCACGTTTACCCCAGAGATGACTGCCGTGCACGACGACTGGGCCGCTGTGGTGGTGCCGATGTTGGTGTTGACCGAGATATCGCTTCTTTCGACATAGCCGAGCACGCCGCCCACGTAGGGCACTGTCCCTGTGGCAGTTATGGTCGAGTTTTTGCCAACGGTCCTTTCGCTCACCCCTGTGCCTGCGGTTGTCCACACACCGCACGCCGAGGCGACCGTACCCACATAGCCACCGACATTCTTCTCGCCCGTGACGTTAAGGCCAGTGTATGAGCAGTCATAGAGATACGCGGGGCCCCACCCGTCCCCGAACTCGACCATATAGGTTCTGTCTTCGCTCGTAGTTCGTCTGGCGCGGCCCGAGCTGCCAAGAAGCCCTCCTACGCTCTTTGCGCCCGACACGGTGCAGTTCTTCATCTGCACGTTGCGGTAGATGCCGCACGTGCCGTCGTCGTAGTTGGCCGTTGCACCCGCCAAAAGGCCGGCACCGGTAAGGTCGTTCGGCGCCTCTCCTGGTTTGGCTTCGCCGTTGGTGTCTATATAGGTGAGCGCTACGTTGCAGTTGCTAAAGGTGAGGTCTTTGACCTGCGTGCCATCGTTCGCGATGACGCTCTGCCCCACATTGGTGGAGGTGAACATCACGGTGCTGAATAGACCACCCACGCCCGAGACCTTATAGTCGTCGTCGGCGTATTCGACGACGCCGTAGGCGGTGCCTTCGGTACCCACCGTGATGGTGGCGCCGTTACCGTCGATCGTGGCTACGTGCGGCGTAATACGGTCGCGGTCGGTGCCCGGCTGGTTCGAATTGCAGGCATTGGAATAGTAGCGGCCGTTTAGGCCCACGTACCCCGTGCCGTAGTCGGTCATATCGTAGGTGTCGCCCTGCTTGAACACCAAGCTCGTG
>CAJMPM010000142.1 GCA_905215225.1 uncultured bacterium | reverse complement strand
CAGCAGGTAGATGGTCTGCGGGTCGATAAGATGGTCCTCGCCAACCACCGGACGCCACTTGGTAAGGCCAAGGGTGGGCAGCTGATTGGGGGCTGCGGTCTTTAAGATGGCAAGGGCATCGTCATAGCGCTTGTTCTCCTCGCGCTCGACATCGGCTATGCCCATGCCGCCCACGCGCGAGACGGTGCCGGCAAAATAGCGGTCGATAAACTCGTCATTAAAGCCCACGGCCTCGAAGATCTGCGCGGAGTGGTAGCTCTGCACCGTGGAGATGCCCATCTTGGACATGATGGAGACGATGCCCGCCGTCGCGGCCTTGTTGTAATTGGCGATGCCCTGCTCGGCCGTCACGTCCAGGTCGCCGCGTGCCGCCAGATTGCGGATGCACGCATGCGCGTTGTACGGGTAGATGCCGCTTGCGGAGTAGCCCACCAGCGCCGCAAAGTCGTGCGGAGACACGGCATCGCCGCACTCCACCACGATATCGGCAAAGGTGCGCACACCGGCACGGATCAGGTGGTTGTGCACGCAGCCCACGGCGAGCAGCGACGGCACGGGTACCTCGCCCGCAGCGGCACGGTCGCTCAGCACCACGATGTTCACGCCATCGCGAACCGCAGCCTCGACGTCTTCGGCAAGCTGCTTGAGCGCAGCCTGCAGCGCGCCCTCACCCGCGTCGCGGCGGTACACGGCACGGAACCGGCGGGTCTTAAAGCCAACACGGTCAATCGCGCAAATACGGTCGAACTCCTCCTCGCTCAGCAGCGGGCGCTCCAGGCGCACCAGCTGGCAGGCCGTACGGGAGTCCTCGAGCAAGTTGCCGTGGTTGCCCAGGTAGAGCGTGGTCGAAGTCACCATGTGCTCGCGCAGGGCATCAATCGGCGGATTCGTGACTTGGGCGAACAGCTGATAGAAGTAGTCAAAGAACGAGCGCGTCTTCTTGGACAGGCAGGCCAGCGGCGCATCGATGCCCATCGATGCGAGCGGCGCCTTGCCTTGCTGGGCCATGGGACGCACGACCTCGTCGACGTCATCCCAGTGGTAGCCGAGCTTGGCCATACGCACGGCGGCGGGCACCTCGGCGTCCTCGGAGGGCGTTGCCGCGGCAGGCCTATCGAGCGCGTCGACGGTCAGCGTCTCCTCGGCAATCCAATCACGGTAGGGCTTTTCCTTGGCATAACGGGCGCGCAGCTCGTCGTTGTAGATGACGCGCCCGCGGGCAAAGTCAACCTCGAGCATCTGGCCCGGCCCCAGACAGCCGCTCGTCAGGATGTTCTCGGGGCTCACCTCGATGGTGCCCACCTCGCTTGCCAGCATAAAGCGGCCGTCGCGCGTCACGTAGTAACGAGCGGGGCGCAGACCGTTACGGTCGAGGGCGGCGCCCAGCGTGCGACCGTCGGTAAAGGCGATGGCCGCCGGGCCATCCCACGGCTCCATGAGCATGGACTGGTAGGCGTCGTAGGCGCGGCGCTCCTCGCTCAGACTGTCGTTGTGGTCCCACGGCTCGGGCAGCAGCATGGATGCGGCACGCGTAAGCGGGCGACCGTTCATGACCAGGAACTCGAGCACATTGTCCAGAATCGCGGAGTCGGAACCCTCGCGGTTGATGATGGGCATCACGCGCTCAAGATCATGCTGCAGCACGGGGCTGTACAGGTTGGGTTCGCGGGCGCGAATCCAGTTGACGTTGCCCTTGAGGGTGTTGATCTCGCCGTTGTGGATGATAAAGCGGTTGGGGTGCGCGCGCTCCCAGCTGGGCGTGGTGTTGGTGGAGTAGCGCGAGTGGACGAGCGCCACGGCCGTCTTGACGGCGGCGTCATTGAGGTCGATGAAGAAGCGGCGCATCTGCGTGGCGACCAGCATGCCCTTGTACACGATGGTGCGCGAGCTCATGGAGCACACGTAGAAGATCTTGTCGCGCAGGGCAAACTCGGCGTCGGCCTTCTTTTCGATGGTGCGGCGGCACACGTACAGGCGACGCTCAAAGGCATCGCCAGCGGGCGTGCCGTCCGGACGACCCAGGAAGGCCTGCAGGATAGTAGGCATGCAGGCGCGGGCCGTCTCACCCAGGTCGTGCGGGTCGACCGGCACCTCGCGCCAAAAGAGCAGCGGCACGCCGGCCTCGGCGCAACCCTCCTCAAACACGCGGCGGGCATCCTCTACGCCCTTGTCGTCCTGCGGGAAGAACAGCATGGCCACGCCATAGTCGCCCTCTGCCGGCAGAATCTGGCCGCACTTTTGAGCCTCTTTACGAAAAAAGTGGTGCGGAACCTGGAACAGGATACCGGCACCGTCGCCGGTGTTCTTCTCGAGCCCCGTGCCGCCGCGGTGCTCCAAGTTGACCAGAATGGACAGCGCATCGTCCAGAATCTGGTGATGGCGCTCACCGTTGATATCGGCGAGTGCGCCGATGCCACATGCATCGTGGTCGAATTCGGGGCGATAAAGGCCCTGCTGCTGAGCGGAATCTGCCTGCATCGCGATCCTCCCCTAGGTGTTAGACAGTCAGTTGACTAGGCATACTAGGTGCATCGCCGGCCCGTTGTGTTTCCCGCCCGTTTCGAAACAATCGCGTAACGCACGTCCTACGAGTGGGTGCCGCCGACCTCAAGGGCGACAACAAGGGCCCCAGGTTCGGCCCGTAAGCTCACCGCTTCAAGCATCTCAATCTGTAACAGGAAGACCCAATTTCGACGACTTACTGTTACAGATTGAGATGTTTTCGAGAGACGGTTCCGAATGTCTCAATCTGTAACACGAAGGGCCGGTTTTGGCGGTCAGCTGTTACAGATCGAGTTTTTCCATAGGACCATTTCTTCCTGTCTCGATCTGTAACACCTAGGCCCAATTTCCATCCCTAGTTGTTACAGATCAAGACATTTCGGCAATCCCCTTTCACCAGCCTATCCAAATACAACAATTTTGTTAGTCATGGTTAACTATTTGGCCTAAAACGGGTATCCTTTGCGGAGTCAAACAAACGGCACGCAGGAGCGCACCATGCTCAACCATCTCAAACAACACTTTGGCTCCCGACGCACCGGTGGTCACGGAGGCCTAGACATTGCGCGGCATATCGGCCCCGGGCTGCTCGTGACCGTCGGCTTTATCGACCCAGGCAACTGGGCCTCCAATATGGCCGCCGGCTCGCAGTTTGGCTACGCGCTGCTGTGGATCGTCACGCTGTCCACGATCATGCTCATCGCGTTGCAGCACAATGCGGCGCACTTGGGCATCGCCACGGGCATGTGTCTTGCCGAGGCCACGACGCACCACCTGCCCCGCCTCGTCGGGCGTGCGATACTCGGCAGCGCATATCTAGCCACGGTCGCCACCGCCATGGCCGAAGTCCTGGGCGGTGCGATCGCGCTTCAAATGCTCTTTGGGCTGCCTGTGCGTGCGGGCTGCGTCATCGTGGCGGCGGCATCGATTGCCATGCTCATGACAAGCTCCTACAAACGCGCCGAACGCTGGATCATCGCCTTCGTGGGCGTGGTGGGACTTTCGTTTTTAGCCGAGCTTGCACTAGTCAAGGTCGACTGGCCGCAAGCCGCCACAAGCTGGATCACACCCAGTATGCCCACCGGCTCGGCCGCGATTATCGTAAGTGTCCTAGGCGCGGTCGTTATGCCCCACAACCTCTTCCTGCACTCCGAAGTCATCCAATCCATGCACTTCGAAGGCCAAGGCGAGCGGGTTATCGAAGAACGTCTGCGCTACGAGCTCTTCGACACGCTCTTTTCGATGGGCGTGGGCTGGGCAATCAACTCGGCCATGGTCATCCTGGCCGCAACGACCTTCTTTGCGCACGGCATGGTCGTAGACGACCTCGCCGTCGCAGCGGCCACGCTCTCCCCCATTCTGGGCCCGGCAAGCTCGACCATCTTTGCCGTGGCGCTGCTATTTGCGGGGCTCTCGAGTAGTGTGACGGCGGGCATGGCGGCGGGCACCATCACCGCGGGCATGTTCGACGAGGAATACGACATCCACGACCGACATTCCTCGATCGGAGTGGCGGCCTGTTTCGTCGGCGCAGTGGCGGCGTGCCTGGTCGTCCCGAATCCTTTTGAGGGTCTCATTTGGAGTCAGGCGCTGCTGTCGCTTCAGCTGCCGATTACGGTCTTTGTGCTCATACGGCTCACCAGTTCACGCCGCGTCATGGGCAAATATGCCAATTCACGCCCGCTCAACGCGTTACTCGCAGGGATCGGCGCCATCGTGACGATTCTCGATGTCGTGTTGTTGACAGGGATGTAATGGGGCGGGACGCCCACCCAGGCAAACGTCTCGATCTGTAACATCTAGGCCCGCTTTTGATGTCTAGATGTTACAGATCCAGATCATTCCGAGGGACAGCTCCGTTTGTCTCAATCTGTAACACGTAGACCCCGTTTTCACTGCTAGATATTACAGATCGAGATCTTCTGCCGGACGGTTTTGAATTGTCTCGATCTGTAACAAGTGGACCCATTTTTCACTGCTAGATGTTACAGATCGAGACATTTCTTCAGCTCCAACCTTTTGTCTCAATCTGTAACAGATAGACCCGTTTTGAGCCGTTAGATGTTACAGATTGAGACAAAAGGTCGACCGGACTCACGACAGACAGGATCGGCTAACAGCAGCCGTGATCCCTTGGGGACGGAGGAAAACGGATCACCCGCCACACCGACGACA
>CAJMPM010000141.1 GCA_905215225.1 uncultured bacterium | reverse complement strand
CGAAAGCAAGACATCGAGCTTAACGAGCTCGGAGGGACGGTACTCGTTGAACTCGTAGTCGAGCGAGGCATAGCCCTTGGTACGACTCTTGAGCTGGTCAAAGAAGTCCAGGATGAGCTCGGCGAGCGGCATGTCAAAGCGCATCTCGACCGATTTGCTCGTGAGATGGATCATGTCGGTTGTAATGCCACGGTGCTCGATAGCGAGCTGCATGACGGCGCCCGTATACTCGGGCGGGCAGATAATCTTGGCCTTGAGGTAGGGCTCCTCGATGCGCTCGATGCGCGTAGCCTCGGGCAGATCCTGCGGGCTGCGGACATCAATCATCTCGCCGTCGGTCTTATAGACGTGATAGTCCACCGAAGGGCTCGTAGCAATGAGGTCAAGGTTGAACTCGCGCTCCAGGCGTTCCTTGACGACTTCCATGTGCAGCAGGCCCAGGAAGCCCACGCGGAAGCCAAAGCCGAGCGCCACCGAGGTCTCGGGCTCCCACACCAACGACGGGTCGTTGACATGCAGCTTATCGAGAGCGTCACGCAGGTTCTCGTAATCCTTGTTGTCGATCGGGAACAAGCCCGTGTAGACCATGGGCTTGGCCTCGCGATAGCCGGGAAGCGGCTCGGGGCAGGGATTCGACGCCCAGGTAAGGGTATCGCCCACGTGCACGGCCTCGGGATCCTTCAGACCCGTGACCACGTAGCCCACCTCGCCAACCGTCAGCGCGTCAACCGGCGTCTCGGCGGGGCGCTTGACGCCCACGCCGTCGACCAAAAAGTCGCCCTCTGCCTGCATCATGCGCAGGGTATCGCCCTTTTTGATGGAGCCGTCAAAGACGCGCACCGTGGCGACGACGCCACGATACTCGTCGAAGTACGAATCCAGAATGAGTGCCTTGAGCGGCGCGTTCGCATCGCCCTTGGGCGGTGAGATCAAGAAGACGATAGACTCCAGCAAATCGTGAATGCCCTCGCCGGTCTTGCCCGATACGCATACGGCATCGTCGGCGGGAATGGCCAGATCATCCTCGATCTCGGTCTTGACCTCGTCGGGGTGTGCAGAGGGAAGGTCAATCTTGTTGATGGCGGGCACGATATCCAGGTTGGCGTTCATGGCGAGCGTCGCGTTGGAGACGGTCTGCGCCTCGACGCCCTGCGTGGCGTCGACAACGAGCACCGCGCCCTCACAGGCTGCCAGCGAGCGCGAGACCTCGTAGGTAAAGTCAACGTGGCCCGGCGTATCGATGAGGTTGAACTGATACGTCTCGCCATCGTCGGCGTCATAGGAAACGCGGACGGCATTGGACTTGATCGTAATGCCGCGCTCGCGCTCGATATCCATGGTGTCGAGCAGCTGCGACTCCATGTCGCGCTCGTCGACGGTATGGGTGAGCTCGAGGATGCGGTCACTAATCGTGGACTTGCCATGGTCGATGTGCGCAACAATCGAGAAGTTGCGGATGTGGGAAATGTCAATTGAAGTATTCATGCGGACTATCTTACCCGAGCGGTACAAAAAATGGAGCCTGTTCCATAAAACAGGCTCCATTTATGCGCGTAATCTGTGTGGTGTGAAATTTACAACTTAGGCGTTGATGCTGTTCACGAGCTTGGCAAGACCGGACTTGCGGTTGGAAGCCTGGTTCTTGTGGATAACATGCTTGGCGGCAGCCATGTCGAGACGCTTGGTGACGGTCTTGAGGGCAGCCTGGGCCTTCTCGGCGTCGCCCTCGGCGACGGCGGACTGGACGTGCTTGGTCAGCGTCTTGAGCTCGGACTTGACAGCCTTGTTACGCATGCGAGCTGCCTCATTGGTGCGGATACGCTTCTTCTGAGACTTGATGTTTGCCACTTCTGGAGTTCCTTTCGAGTTCCTTGCAAAAAATGTATGACACCTCTGAGACACGGTGAGGTCATGCAAGCGCCTACTATAGCACGCTCCCCCTCAAAGGGATAGAACGAATTTGTCAAATAGGCAGGTATCATCACGATTTTCTCAAGATGTTCGTAATCCAGAGCAAAAGCGCGGTCTCCGAATCAGCCGAACCCTTGAGCGCGAGCTCCACATCGACGGCACCCTCGAGCGCGGCAACGAGCTCGGTCAACGAAAAACGACGGGCCCAGGTAAGGTGATTTTTGACCTGCCAGGCCTGAAGCTTGAGCGTCGCGGCCAGCTCACGACCCTGTCCACGCGCATCGAGTGCCTTGGCGACGATAAGCTCGCGAATGCGACCGCATAGCAGCGTGTAGGTCCACACATAGCTCTTGGCGGGCAGCAGCCCAAAGAGCTCAAGCGAGCGGCGCATATCGCGGGCCGACACTGCGTTGAGAAAGTCCCAGGGCTGAACTTCGGCCGTGCGCACGATCCAGCGCTCCACATCGGCAAGCTCAATTTGCGGCGCCTCGACCATCTGGGCAAGCTTGGCCAAGTCGTTATCGAGCATGCGGGTGTTCTCGCCCGAGCGCGAGACGAGCTCCTCGGCAGCAGCCGTCGAGATGGACTTACCGCGCTGCGTCGCCATCTGCTGAACGCGGCGCGGCAGTTCCCAGCGCTTGGTACCCGAACAATCGACGATAGCCTTCTTGTCGATCTTGGCGATTGCCTTATACAGGCGCGTATTCTTGGCAAGTGAGTCGGCATTAATGAGACAGACCGTCGTGGGGCTGGGACTTGCGAAGTACTCGACAAGCGGTTCCGAGACCGCCTTGGCAAGCTTGGAGCAGCCATCGAGGATCACCAGGCGAAACTCGCTGCCCATGGGAAAGGTATTGAGCGAGCCGATGATCGACTCGATATCGGGATCTTTCGTCATGTCGCGTTCATCGAGGTTGAACTCAACCATACCCGACTTTTCCAAGCGAGCTTTCATACGCGAGACGGCGTGGTCGCGCTTGACCCCATCGGTACCGACGATCAGATATGCCGGCAGCAGACCGGTTTCGGACATTGCGCTACCCTCTCGCACACACTCGAATTCGTACCGTGCCATTTTAGCCCAGGGGTCCACCGCGCGCCAACGATGTCATCACGGCCGCTGGCATCGCATCGCAAAGCCCTTCGCGGTCGGCGTGACGGTAATGTCGCCGTGTTCGCTGGTGCATGCGAACGCACCACCCGCTTCCTTAACTGCATCGATGCAGGCATCCGACGGATGGCCGTAACGATTCCCCTCGCCGGCGCTCGCGATAGAGAACTCAGGCTTAAGCGTGCCCAGCAGGTCTGTGTCGACGGAAACTTTTGAGCCGTGATGCCCCAGCTTGCGCACATCGATATCACCCACCTCCTGTACAAACTCGCGCTCCTGATCGAGCTCGGCGTCACCAGCAAGGAGCACGCGCAGGCTCTTGCCTTCCTGAGCGTAGGAGAGCAGCAAAACAAGAGAGTCCTCATTGCCCTCGCCATCCACCGTGTCAAACGGCCACATCACACGAGCCCGAAATGCGCCGATATCGACCGTGTCTCCGCGAGCCACCTGCCGATACGTTACACCCGGGCGATTCAGGACCTCAGTAGGCGCGCCGCCAAGTGCATCGGCCGCGACCGCAATGGTTCCAACCGAAAAACGATCGAGTACGTCGGGAAGACCGCCCCAATGGTCTTCGTCCCAATGCGTCACGAAGACGGCGTCGATATGGTGGACGTTATTGCGAACCAACGCCGCCACCACGCGGTCATCGAGCCCACAGTCGACGAGTGCCACGGCGCCACCCTGACGAACCAAAATCGCAACGGCCAGGCCAACAACGAGGACCGTCACCGAAGGCGGCGCGCATCGATCCCAGTAGACATACGGAACACCCGCTGCAAGCATCAAACACAGCAGCCCCACTGCCATGGGCCGCGCGCGGGGGCGTGGCCACCAGACCAAGAGGGCCACCAGCACAACCGGCACCACGTATACCAAGGGCGTATCGGGCGGCACGTTTACGGATGCACCCGGAACGGCAGCAAAGAGCTGCTCAAAGAACAGGGCGCAGCGAGCGACAATCATGGGCACCACGAGCGCCCCGTGACGCAACAGCGGAACAAGCGAGCAGGGTGCCAGCACAACCGACGATGCGAGCAGCACGCTTATCACCGGACCGATCACGGCATTTGCAAGCGGGGCAATGAGCGAAAACGTCCCAAATGCGGGAATGGTTACGGGAAGTGTCGCGAGTTGTGAGCACAGCGTGACAGACAAAACGCTGGCGACACCCGATGGCATGCCCAGCTCGCCCAAGGCGTAGGTGGCGTAGGGGCAAAAACAAAGGAAGGCAAAAACACTGACGCACGAAAGCTGAAAACCCATTTCGAACAATACCGTCGGACGCAGCAACACAAAGATTGCCATGGTGACGAACAGAGCCGAGAGGCCATGCCGACGACGTCCGGCGCTGTTGGCGACAAGCGTCGCCGCCACCATGCAGCACGCGCGCACGGCCGAGGGAGACGCGCCCGTAAAGGCAGTGTAGCCCACAAGCGCCATCGCCAAAATCGCCCGCTGAACACCACGTGAGCAGCGAGTCTTTTGCAATACACCCTCGATTACAAATCCCACGATAGCCAAATGGCTGCCGGAGACGGCGATAAGATGCGCCGTTCCCGTTACCGAAAACCAGTCGCCCGCCGGCTGGGCGCGCCGCCCGGCTATGTCGGCCACGAGGAAGGCGGCCAATTGACCGAGGCCGTGCGCCGCCACCCCTACAGCGTGGTGCTGTTTGACGAGATTGAA
>CAJMPM010000140.1 GCA_905215225.1 uncultured bacterium | reverse complement strand
AGGACGGATCAGATCGACGGCGCTTGCGTCGACGCCGATATAGTCCTTGTAGATCTGCTTCTCGTGGATAGCCTTGGTGACCAGACAGCCGTAGGGCCCCATCATAAAGCGGCCCATCTCGGTGCAGATGGCCACATCGCCCATACCGGCGGGAACCAGGATCTCGTCGTAGGCCGCGTGCACCCCCTCGCCGATGGCGTGAATGTCGTTGGCCTGCTGCTCGGGCAGGTAGGGGATGCCGACGCCGCCGGATAGATTGATGAAGGCGACGTGTGCGCCGGTCTCGCGCTCCAGGCGCACGGCAAGCTCAAAGAGGATGCGCGCGAGCTTGGGGTAGTAGTCGTTGGTGACGGTGTTGCTGGCAAGGAATGCGTGGATGCCAAAGTCCTCGGCGCCTTTGGCTTTGAGCATGCGGAAGGCCTCGAAGAGCTGCTCGGTGGTCATGCCATATTTGGAGTCGCCTGGGTTGTCCATGATGCCGTTGGAGAGCTGGAACAGGCCGCCCGGATTAAAGCGGCAGCTGACCGTCTTGGGGATGGGCCCCGCAACGCGCTCAAAGAACTCAATGTGGCTGATGTCGTCAAAGTTGACGATGGCACCCAGTTTGTCGGCGAGCTCAAAATCCGCCGCCGGCGTGTCGTTGGACGAGAACATGATGTCGTGGCCGGTGATACCCATTGAGCGGGCGATCATGAGCTCGGTATAGCTCGAGCTATCGCAACCGCAGCCGTATTCGTTGAGAATGGAGATGAGCGCCGGGTTGGGATTGGCCTTGACGGCAAAGTATTCCTTAAAGCCCGGGTTCCATGCGAAGGCGTCGCGCACCTCTTGCATGTTGCGGCGGATGCCCGTCTCGTCATATAGATGAAACGGCGTGGGGAACTGCTCGACGATATGCTCGAGCGTCTCCTTGTCCACAAACGGCTGCTTGGCCGCATATGCCTCGTTGGGGGTCAATGCCATGTCCCGTAAACCTCGCTATCCAGACGGCGCCATCTGCGCATCGAATCCGCATAGCGTGGACCCAATGTCCGGATAGCGCTCCCGCATTGCTGCAGACAGTCCTGTGGGTGTTTCCCGCAGGCCCACCAGGTTGTTCGTGCCCGAAAAACCCAGTTCGGCGGGTTTCGCCTCCCCACGGGGTCAAAGCCTGCCGGCTCGCCCGCGGTTCTTCGTGCCCGCGCCTCTATCAAGTGGTAACGACCCTACCACGTTGCACTTTACCAAACAAGAGTATTCGTATATAACGTTTAAAAAATGCAGCAATATGCTGGAAACATGTGTGCCACAATCCTGTATCACAATAAGTTGCAACAGATATGCCTCACGAAGGGATCCTCTATGACCGAGCTCCAAGAACTCCGTCGCTATCGCCGCGATCTCCATCGCATTCCGGAGCTCGATTTCGATCTTCCGCAAACCATCGCTTATGTCGAGGGCGTGTTGGCACCACTCACCTGCGAGGTGACCCATCCGTGCCCCAGCTGCGTCTGCGCTTTCTTCGACTCTGGCGTTGGTGCCGTGCATGCCACGGCGATTCGCGCCGACATGGACGCCCTGCCCATCGCGGAGGCGACGGGTGCGGCCTTTGCCTCGACGCATCCCGGAAAGATGCACGCCTGCGGACACGATGGACACTTGGCCATGGCACTTGCGGCGGCTACCTTTGTCGATCGCACGATTCGTGAGCAGCCGGGTGCCATCAAGCGCAACGTGCTCTTTGTGTTCCAGCCTGCCGAGGAGACGACCGGTGGTGCCAAGACGGTATGCGAGAGCGGTGTGTTTGAGCGCTGCGGGGTCGACCGCATTTTTGGCTTTCACGTGTGGCCCGATCTGCCTGCGAACACGTTGGCGAGCTGCTCCGGTCCATTGCTGGCGCGCTCGAGTGAGACGCACGTGCACATTCACGGGACAAGCATCCATATCGCCAAGACCTACGGCGTTCCCGTAAACGAATCGCACGATGCTGCGCTGGCGGCTGCCAAGTTCTTGGTTGCCGAGCGTGAATTGATGGACGAGTTGGGCGCCGATGAACCCTGCATTGGTAAGTTCGGCCTGCTGCAGGCCGGGACCGTCTGCAACGCGGTGGCGGGGGAGGCCCGTGTTGCCGGCAGACTGCGTGTGTTTACGGGCGACAGGTTCGACCGTGCGCGCGAGGGCGTGCACCGTGTACTCGACGAGGCGTGCGCTGCAACGGGCTGCACGTACGATCTCGATTTTGCCGAGGGCTATCCGCCGGTCGACAACGACCCCGAGTTGTTTGCCAATGTCGCGCCTGCCTTGCCCGAGCTGCAGCTCGTGGATGAGCCTTTGCTGATTGCCGAGGACTTCGCTTTCTATCAGCGCCATCTGCCGGGTGTGTTCTTCTTGCTGGGCACGGGCGTTCCTGTCAGTCAGGATAATCCGAGCGACGCCGAGGGCTGCCCCGCCTATGCCACGAGTGCCCTGCATACTGATACTATGCTCTTTGACGAGGAAGTCCTGCTCAAAGGCCTCGATGTCTACAAACGATTACTTTTGCTTGGTTAATTGACGTGGACGTTCGTTCTCGAAAGTACGAACAAATGTACGCTATAATAGGGATGTAACTCTATAGAAACGTTTGACGTTATTAACGTAAGGCGATACTATGATTGCATCATATAAAGATGAAGACACTGAACGCTTTGCAATGGGTGTGCGGATTAGGAAGTTCATTCCTTTTGAGCGGGTCGCCTTGAGGAAGATTCGCCAACTGCAGATCTGCGCTTCGCTTGATGATCTTCGCGTTCCGCCAGGCAATCGTCTTGAAGCGTTGAAGGGCGATCGCGCCGGTCAATATAGTATCCGTGTCAATGAGCGCTATCGGGTCTGTTTTGAGTGGAGACAGGGGATGGCTTGGAATGTTGAAATCGTCGATTATCACAAGTGACAAAACTGATGCTGGCTTGTTGTCGCCGGTGGCCCCCGGCGAGCTTCTCAAAGAGGAATTTCTTGTCCCTATGGGTATTTCTCAATATCGCCTTGCTAAGGAGACCGGGATTCCGGCTCAGCGTATTGGGCAGATTATTTTGGGAAGGCGTCGTGTTACGGCTGACACCGATCTTCGTCTTTGCCGCTACTTTGGCCTGACGGATGGCTATTGGCTTCGAGCCCAGATGGCGTTTGATCTCGAGGCAGAGAAGAGGCGCATCGAACCGGAACTGGATAAGATCGTTCCCGTTCAGCAGGCCGTTGCGTTGTAGCGCTCAAAGATGTTGAGGTTGGAGTGACGATGGAACGACGCCGACAGTCTGCCGTATATAGTCCTGGTGGGTGCGGATGCGGCTTGCTACTGCTCCCGGTTATTGCTGTGAGCATTGGCGTTATGTTTGCGCTTGCCGGGCTGGCGGCGGCAGCACTTGTGCTGTTGATTGTGGCCATTGGCATGACGATTTGGCTGTGCCGTTCTCGCGAGCAACGTCGTGCCGATGGCAAGACCAATGTCGGATGGGTCTTCTTTCTGATCATTGCGTACCTGCTGAGTGTCAGCTACCTGGTGTTCTTTGTCCTGTTGATGATCAGTGCCTTTACCGGGGAATCCGTCACGGTGGGGTAGGCTTCGACGAGCCTCTTGAGGATGAAAAAGGGAACCGGATGGGAAATGCCCCCATCCGGCTCCATTGCTCAATATTGGCGTGCACTTCTACTCGGCTGCCTCGCGGCGAGCGACCTCGTCGATCAAGATAGCGTCGCCGTGCTTGGCGGCGGCAATACTCGCGACCATAATCATGCCCATTGCCGTGATGTAGGCGAAGAGCATCGACGGCGCCACGTCCATAACGATGCCGGAGAGAATCGGCGTCGCCACCTGAGCCGCCATGCTCACGGTGTAGTAGTAACCGGAGTAGCGGCCCACGCTTTGGGAGCTGCAGCACTCCAGAATCATCGTGTACACGCACAGGTCCACGCCGCCCAGCGCGACGCCCATCAACAAAAAGACGCCGTACAACACGGGCGAGAAACCGGGTGCCAGCCAAAGAAGCGCGGGGCACAACACCATGATGACGGCGGTGCCCAGGGCGACCTTTTTGCGGCCGATTTTGAGCGAAAGGTTTGCCAGGGGTACGTAGCTTAGCAGCGCGCCTGCAATCGTCACGATATTGATGATGGCATAGGAACCGCCCTCCATGCCATAGAACAAATCGGCATATCGGCTGATATTGGTGGTCATGGCGTTATAGCTCATGTAGTAGAAAAACGTTGCGGCGAGCAGCATGATGATGGAGCGACGCACGTCGGTGTCTGCAACGCGTTCCTTACCGCCGGCCTCGGGGGAGTCGTCTTTGTCAATCTGATCCTCGTCGATGCCCATTGACAGCGATTTCTCGCGCATCTTTTCGACGAGGGCGGGCTCACGGACAAAGATACCGTAGACAACGGCTGACTCGAGGATAAAGGCGGCCTGCAAGATAAAGAGCGGAAGATAATCAGGTTTGTCGGCCTTGGGAACCATGACCGAGATGGCGACGAGCATAAGACCCGTTCCCGCATAGCCGACGATCTTTTCGATTGAGTCCGCCTTGGTTCGAAGTGGGCGAGGCGTAATATCGGCCACAATGGCAACCGTCATGGTGCGGTAGGCGCATATTGCCAAAAGCGTGAGGATAATCGCGCCAATGAGCAGAGGTAGGCTGCCCATGTTGTTGGCGATCGCGATGAGCGGGACGGAGAGCATTGCCACCGCGGAGCCGCCCAAGATAAAGGGCGTTCGACGCCCGAGTTTGCTTGCGCAGCGGT
>CAJMPM010000139.1 GCA_905215225.1 uncultured bacterium | reverse complement strand
TACTACGATCGCGCCTATGCCTGGCAGAATGATAAGGACCAGGCGGTCGTGGATTACATTGCGAGCATGACGGACGGTTATTTCTGCGAGCTCACGAGCAAGCTGTTTCTGGGATTGAAGTTTCCGCACCGTACCTATATTAACGAACGGTAGTTCGTATTTTTTCGGTATACTGTTGGTGGAAAACGTTTTTGATTGACGCACGGGATGGCTATGGACGACCTTTTTTCTGCTTCGACGCGCGAGCGTTCCTTTCAGAATGCGCCGCTTGCGGTGCGCATGCGGCCCAATTCGCTCGACGAGTATGTGGGCCAGCAAAAGGCCGTCGGTAAGGGTTCGTGGTTGCGTGCCGCGATTGAGCACGACGTGCTGTCGAGTGTGATTTTGTATGGGCCGGCCGGTACGGGCAAGACGACGCTGGCACATATTATCGCCAACCATACTAAGAGCGAGTTTGTCGAGGTCAGCGCTGTGACGGGCACCGTAAAGGATCTTCGTCGCGTGATCGACGAGGCTAAGACGCGACTGAATACGTACGACCGCCGCACCATTCTGTTCATCGACGAGATTCACCGCTTTTCTAAGTCGCAGCAGGATGCCTTGCTGCATGCAGTTGAGAACCGTACCGTCATTATGATTGGCGCCACGACGGAGAATCCGTACTTCGAGGTCAACTCGGCGTTGCTCTCGCGCGGTCGCGTGGTGGAGCTTGAGCATCTTAAAGACGAGGACATCGCCACGCTGATTGAGCGTGCGCTCGAGGCGCCGCAGGGTTTGAACGGCAAGTTCTCGGCCGATGAGGATACGGTTAAGTCCATCTGCACGCTGGCCGCGGGCGATGCTCGTTCGGCGCTCACGACGCTCGAGCTTGCGAGCGAGATTGCCGTCACGCGTCCCGATACCGAGGGAACGCCAGCGCTGGCTGCGGGGGAGCGCTATCCCATCACCGTGGATGACGTAAAGATTGCCAACCCGCGTCGTGGGTTTTCGTATGACAAAAACGGCGACATGCACTATGACATCATCAGTGCGTTTATTAAGTCTATGCGCGGTAGTGACCCCGATGCCACGATCTATTGGCTTGCACGCATGATCGATGCGGGGGAGGATCCCAAGTTTATTGCTCGCCGTATTATGATTCATGCTTCCGAGGACGTCGGCAACGCCGATCCGCAGGCGCTTTTGGTGGCACATGCCGCGTTTAAGTCTGCCGAGGTCATTGGCTATCCCGAGTGCCGTATTAATCTGGCTCAGGCTGCTCTCTATGTGTGCTTGGCGCCTAAATCCAACGCGTGCGAGGCTTCGATCGATGCGGCGCTGGCCGATATTCATTCTAGTGGGCTTCGCGAGGTGCCGAGTTATCTGCGCGACCGTCATCGCCCGGGCAGCGACGAATACGGTGTGTATAAGTATCCGCATGATTATCCCGAAGGCTGGGTCGATCAGCGCTATTTGCCCGAGGGGCTGGAGCGCGGTGCGTTTTGGCAGCCTGCCGGCCGCGGCTGGGAAGAGTGGCGTGTAGAGCAAAGCGAGCGCGACCGTAGCGGCAATGCGCCCAAGTAGGTCCTTGGGACTTCGCAATTTCCCTTTGGGTATCTTTCCCCTTCTTTGGGGTACCATGAACAGCGTCTGTATTTCGATTCCTTCGGGAGGCTTGTATGAGTCCCATTCAAATCGCCCTGCTGCTACTCGCCGTTGCCGGCGTGTGGGCTGTTATCGAGCTCGCGCTCACGTTGCGCAAGACCCGCACCGTCGTCGACTCGCTCGACAAGACGGTGAGCGACCTCAACAACACACTCGCCGAGGCTCAGCCTGTGGTGGCAAAGCTCGATGGCGCTGTCGATGAGCTTACGCCGGCGCTTGCCCAGATGGAGCCGCTGCTTAAGTCGAGCAAGACGGCAGTTGATGCCCTTACCTCCAATCTCGTAGAGGTCGAAGCCGTGGTTCGCGACATTTCCGAGGTTACGGGCAGCATGGCCGAGGCCAGCAATGCTGTGTCGAGTGTGACCGACTCTGCGGCCGGTGCCGTGCAGAAACTCTTTAACAAGGTGAAGGCTCCTGCAGCCGACGCCGATCGCAAGCTCGCCGCTGCCGCCACCGAGGCCGAGCAGCCTACCGAGCGCGTTCTGATTGGTGAGGCTGAGGACGAGGCCGCCGATGGTGCGGATGCGGCTCAGAAGCCCGCAGCCAAGCCTGCTCAGTATTACACCTATACGCCCGCCGAGACCTCTGAGGAGTCCTGCGATGAGTAGCGAAGCAACCTGCCCCATCACGCTGACCGTTGCCGGCGACCCGTGTCTCGCTCGCCTTGTGCGCATGACGGCAGCCAACGTTGGTGCCCTGTGTTCCATGTCTGTCGATCGCATCGAGGACATCCGCATGGCTGCCGAGGAGGCTTTCATCTTTGGTTGTACCGCGGGCGACTGCGATGACATCACCATCAAATTCGATGTCGATGAGACCCACGTTGGCATGACTATTACCTTTGGCGATCAGGCTACGGTCGATGAAGACGACCAGGCTGCGGTGTATGCCGAGCTCATCCTCGCGAGCGTGTGCGACTCCTACGAAAAGACTGCGGCGCCCCTGACGCTTTCCCTCGACCTCAAGGCGGATATTTAAAATGACCGAACGTTCCCGGAGCGGCAAGACCGCTTGGGACAAGGAGAAAACCCGCGAGCTGTTTCGTCGCTACAAGGAGACCGGTGATCCGGACGCCCGCGAGCAGCTCGTTATGTCCCATATGAACCTGGTAAGGTTTCTTGCCAACAAATTTAAGAACCGCGGTGAGCCGCTCGACGACCTGATGCAGGTCGGATACCTGGGTTTGCTTAAAGCAATCGACCGCTTTGATCCCGAGCGCGGACTCGAGTTCACCACGTTTGCCACGCCTACCATCCTGGGCGAGATCAAGCGTCACTTCCGCGACAAGGGCTGGAGCGTGCGCGTGCCGCGCCGTCTGCAGGAGCTTTCTGCCAAGGTCAACCAGGCTACCGACAAGCTTACTAACGAATTGCAGCGCTCGCCTAAGGTTGAAGAAATCGCTGAGTACCTGGGCGTGACCGTTGACGAGGTGCTGGAGGCCATGGAATCGTCTTCGGCCTATACCTCGGTACCCATCGAGGCTCCTGGCGCGTCCGATTCCGATGATGCCCCCTCGATTCTCGACCGCTATGCCGATGACGACAACGAGCTTGACTTTACCGATGACCGCCTAGTGATCGAGGAAGCCATCCGTGATTTCTCGCCGCGCGAGCGCGAGGTGATCGAGCTGCGCTTTGTGAAGGGCATGACCCAGATCGAGATCGCCAAGAAGCTGGGTATTTCTCAGGTGCAGGTTTCGCGTCTGCTTCGCCGCACGCTTAAGAAGATTCAGGACAAGATTGACCCCGACGGAGTGATGATTCGTTCATGAGTGAGCACCCCCAACACACCGATCGCGTGCTGCGCGACACCCGCATTCTGACGCTGCGCATTTGGGCTGTTGTCGGCTGCATTGTCATCGCCGCTGT
Source organism: uncultured bacterium (assembly GCA_905215225.1). GTDB lineage: Bacteria > Actinomycetota > Coriobacteriia > Coriobacteriales > Coriobacteriaceae > Collinsella. The sequence goes on along the minus strand of CAJMPM010000139.1, from coordinate 1,265 downwards.
CATCTTTAACCTTATGGGTATCCTGGCGCCGGTTATCGAGTTTCTCGCTGTCGGTTCCATCATCGCTTTTGTGATGTCGCCGATCACCAACTGGCTCGAGCATCATGGCGTGAATCGCGGCATCGGTTCGCTTATCGCGCTTATTGTTGTTGTTGCCGTGCTCGTCGGTGTCGTTTGTATCTTGTCGCCGATTCTCTTTGGTCAGATCATGGAAGTCCTGAGCCGACTGCCCGAGCAGCTTCGTGTTGCGGGTGGCGACCTCAACGAGATGATCTCGCATGCCAAGACGCTTAACAACACGCCGCTCAAGGAGTATTTGGACGATAATCTTTCGTCGCTAGTTGCCGTGGCATCGAAGTATGTGTCTCAGATTGCCGCCGAGCTTGGTCGTGGTGTGTTCCCGCTCATCACCAATACAGCGTCGCAGCTGTTTGTTATCTTCCTGGGCTTGGTGCTTGCTTACTGGCTCGCCTGCGATTATCCCCGCATGCACCATGAGGTCTGCACCATCATTGGTCAGGAAAAGGAGACCTCGTACCGCTTTATGGTCGCCATTCTTTCTCGCTCTGTCGGCGGCTACATGCGCGGTATGGTCGTGACGTCCATCTGCGGTGGTTTCCTCGCCTTTATCGGTTTTATGATCATCGGCCATCCGTATGCGGCGCTCATGGCTATCTTTACCGGCATCATGCATTTGGTTCCGGTCGTCGGTCCTTGGGTGAGCGCAGCAATCGCCACAGTGCTCGGTTTCATGTTCAGCCCTATGTTGGCGTTATGGACGCTCATCGTGACGATGGTCGCGCAAAACGTCACCGATAACGTCATTTCGCCCAAGGTCATGCAGAGCTCGGTGCAGGTGCATCCCATCATGAGCCTCACGGCGCTCGTTATTGGCTCGGCACTCATGGGGCCCATCGGCATGATTATTGCCATCCCGCTGTGTGCGGCCCTCAAGGGTATCTTCGTGTACTACTTCGAGAATGAGACCGGCCGCCAGCTTGTGGCCTATGACGGCGCCGTGTTTAAGGGCACGCCGTACCGCGATGCCGATGGCAACCCGGTCGCCGCCTACGACGCGCTCGGCGACGACACCTTCATCTACGAGTCTGAGCTCATCGGCAACGAGACTGCGCCCGAGGCCAAGGCCATGCCCAAGCCCGAGCTCGATAATCCCTGGATTAAGCTCTCTGGTCTGCAGCCCGATGCCACGGGCTTCTTCAAGAACCCCTTTGCCAAGGACGATGACTCCAACTCGGCCGACGATA
>CAJMPM010000138.1 GCA_905215225.1 uncultured bacterium | reverse complement strand
CTCTCGGGGCGCTGATTATATTTCTGGCGGTTACGTCACCAACGGCAACGGCGGTGGCTGGGGCGGTGGTCTGTGCATAACGGGCGCGAATGCCAGCCTCGAAATGACAGGCGGCGTGATCGCGGGAAACAAGGCTGCTTCTGGCGGTGGCATCTTTGCTAACAATGGCGCGACACTGGAACTCTCCGGCGGTGTCATCTCGGGTAATGCAACATATGAGAATGATATCACCGATGGTTATGACGTCGGCGACGGCGGCTACGGTGGCGGTGTTTATACCCAGGGTGCATCCGTAACCATCAGTGATTCTGCCAATATAACTAACAACCGAGCTGAAGCTCGCATCGCTAATAAAGACCGTTACAACAAAGGTCTCCTCGGTGGCGGCGGCATTGCATCCACGAACGGTGGAACGCTGTCCATGACGGGTGGCTCCGTTACTGCCAATTACTCCTATGAGGCCGGCGGTGGAATCTACGCTGGCCTCCCCAACGGGCAGGGAGTTGCATTTACCATGTCCAGCGGTTTTATTGCGGGCAATATGTCCGATAATGCCGAGGGCGGTGGCCTCCGTATTTCTGGCGATACTACCGGCGATATTAATACCGACGATAATAATGCGGAAAATGCATCAAACAGGGTTTACATCACCAACAACAAGACCATGACGGGCAGCAAAGAAGACCGCGGTGGCGACTGGGGTGGCGGTGGTGTCTTTGTTCAGGAAGGCGGTACGCTCAACATCGTCAAGACGCTGATCACTAATAATAAGGCCGGTGGCTGGGGCGGTGGCATCGGTGCTTGTCCTACGGGCAAGACAATCGTTTCGCACTCAAAAGGCGCTGCTATCTATGACAACAAAGATAACGTTGATCAATATGGCAATAAATTGACAGCATATCATTATTCCGCTGGCGGCGCCGGCAAAAATGAAGACCACGATGAAAAAAATTACGTTACTCCTACCTTCCAAGATTCCGGCCATAAGGATTTCTTCCTGGTACGTAATAAAGATAATGCGACGTCGACAATTGCCGTTGTTCTTGGCAAGATGCTCGGCGGCGGCTCAGCTGGCTGGCACGGCACCTGCGACGGAAATCCGGTTACCATCGACCCAAATGGCGGTGCCGAGGCTAAGTACATGTTCGGTTTGGAGGCCCATCCGGCTAAAGATGCCATAGATAAGGCGCAAGAGAAGGCTACGACCATCATCAGTGGCAACTACTCCTACACCCACGGTGGCGGCATCATGACCAACGGCGATCTTGTCGTTGGCGAGGTCAAGGATCTGAGTGTTTATCCGAGCATGAAGCTCAATGCCACCAAGGTGCTTAAAGATGAAAAGGGAATCTCGCAAGGCCTTAGCACGCACAATTACAGATTTAAGTTGCTGCGCCAGGATGGTGACATCGAGCCTTCTTGGAAAGATGACGACACATTTGATATGGGCGATTGCAGTGTTGCGGGCGAGGCGCCTGTTGATCAAACAAACGGCAATATCACCTTCGACTCTGGCAAGGACTATTCTTCGGGACAATACGTTTTCTATCTAGTTGAGGAACCCATCAGCGGCGAAAACGAATCGAATACCAAATTCGACGAGACCATTTACAAGATCGTGGTAAAAGTTGAGGACAATCCATCCGACACTAAATATCTCATGTCGATTCCTATTAATTATTACAAGGTAAAAGAAATAACCGTTTCTAAAAAGACAGAGAAGGATCCCGACTTCAAACCACTTGGTTCCGGAAGCTATTCCGTTGACATCCCACAAGATAGCTCACTAGATAGCACGAAGACTACGGTTACTATCGGTAACAGTAAGAAACCGACCTTTACCAACAAAATCGTGTCTCCCGTCTCCTGGACTCCTAAGGCGACTAAGGTCGTTGAGGGTGGCGAGATGAAGGCGTTTACGCTTCAACTTGCGAAAGACAGCAAATTTGACAACATCATCGGTACTGCCGTGACCTCTGCTGGTAAAGATACGGAGCAGACGCTTTCGTTCAAGGACACCACTGATAACAATAAAAAGGTTGAGCTCAAGTACTCGCTTTCTGATATCAGGAATAATCCCGACGACCCGGGTGGTTCCACGGGTGGCTCTTTCAAGAACTTTACGTACTATGTGCGCGAGGAAACCGACGGTTCGCAGTTCTCGCACTACACGTACGACCAGTCGGTCTATAAGTTCACGGTTGAGCCAACGTATGACGCCAAAAAAGGAGAGATCAAATGTAGGGTTACCTACAGGAAGGGAACCGTTGACCCCGGCGGTACGTGGAAAGACACCGATAATAAGGACCACGAGTATCCCGACACTACCCCCACCTTCACCAACACCTACTCCACCTCTTTGCCCCTTTCTGGTATGTCGGGCGTCACTCTGACGTACCTTGCCGGCGCGGCGGTGCTTTGCGCTGCTGCGGCCTGGATGCACATTCGTCGCAAGGCGAATGCGAAGGGAGGTAAGCGTCGTGAATAAGAAAGTTTGCTCCTTCCCGATCTTGTTTGCGCTGCTTGCCCTCCTGATCGGCACCTGCGCGGTTGTGTTCCCCGCTTCCGCGCAGGCCGCGCCGACCTCGACCGGTTCCATCACGGTGAGCGGCACCGTGGCGAGCAGCTACGACGCCTACCAGATCTTTAGCGCCAACGTCGTCGACGGCGACAGCGACGCTAAGGTCGCCACCGACCTCGCCTGGGCAAGCGACGCCGTGCGCGACGCCGCGCTGCCTGTGCTGCACAGCGCCGGCATGCCCAATTCCCAGACCACCGCGCAGGAAGCTGCCGAGTGGCTCAACACCGATTCCCACCTTACGAGCGCGCTGAGCGCACAGCTCGCTCGTTCCCTCCAGAGCTCTACCGCCGTGCCCGTGGCCCTTAACGCGGGCACGGCGGCCGAGCTGCCCTGCGGCTACTGGCTCATCGTCGCCGACGACGACGCCATCGCGCAGGGCGAGGCCGGCACCGCGCCGATCATGGCCCTGGTGGGCGGCAGCGCCGTCACCGTCAAGCCCAAGGCCGCCACTCCCAAGGTGGCCAAGCATGTGCTGGAGGACAGCACCGCCGCCTGGCAGAAGGCCGCCGACGCCACGGTCGCCGACGACCTGTGCTGGCGCCTCTCTGCCACGGTCCCGGCGGGTCTTACCGCCTATGACACCTATACGGTGCGGTTCGTCGACACCATGAGCGCGGGGCTCGACCCCTCCAAGGTGTCCGCGAGCATGCGCGTGTACGTGGCGGCGGGCGCGGACGGCGGCTTCGACGCCGTCTCGGCCGGCAAGGACGGGCGCGCCGGCACTGACCCTGCGAAGGGCTGGACCGACATCACGGCCCAGTGCGCCACCAAGGTAGCGGCCGATGGTAAGACCTTCACCGTGCGCACCGGCGACCTCATCGCCGCGCTCGGCGGGGCCGACGCCTTCTCCGCGGGCGCCCGCGTGGTCGCCGTGTACAATGCGCCGCTCAACAGCGCATGCAACCACGGCATCGCGAAGGGCAACCCCAACGAGGTCTACCTGCGCTACCCGCGCTCTCCCTTTGCCGACCAGTCCGGCGACGCCGGCTTCACCCGCACGCCGAGCGACGATGCGTGCGCCTACACCTGGGATCTCGCGCTCACCAAGCGCGGCAGCGACGGCGACAAGCCGCTTGCCGGGGCGGTCCTGAGCATCGCCGACGACCGCGGTCGCACACTGGCGGCCGACGGCACGTGGGATGCGGAGGGCAAGGCCACCGTCACCACGGGCGAGGACGGCCGCGTGACCGTCTCGGGCGTGGACTCGGGCAAGCTGGAGGTCCGCGAGCTCAAGGCGCCCAAGGGCTACACCGCCTTTGAGGGCACGCGCTCCGTGACGGTCAAGGCCGAGGGCCTGGACGTCGACCAGGTGGCCGCCGCCAAGCCCAAACTCACCATCACGGCCGAGTCGCCCCTGCGCGCCGACAGCGCGGACGGGTCGACGGGCAGCCTGGAGGCGTCGCTCATCAATACGCCCACCGGCACACCCCCTAGCATTACCACCGGAGGCTTTATGCCCTCGACTGGCGATATGGCAATGTACGCCGCGGCCGCCGCAGCGGTCGCCGGAGCCGCGCTCATTGTGGTCGCGCTCCTGGTCAAGCGGGGAGGTGGCAGCCATAAAGAGTAGCTGGCAGCCCCACAGAGAGCGGGGCGAGACGTAGCGAAGTAGATGCTAAGACACAGACAGACGGATTTAGATCAAACGGACTTCAAGCAGAAAGCAGAGGAAAAGAAGATGAGCATGAGCAAGAACATCGCACGCCTGGCAGTAACCGCCGGCCTCACGGCAGCGCTGAGCTTCGGCGGAGTCATGGCCCCGGTGACCATGGCGTTTGCTGAGGGCAACACGACCGTGACGTTCAAGGGCGATACGTATTCTTCGACTACGACTTATAAGGGCATCCAGATCTTTACGGCTGACGTGGACGGCACTACTGTCAAAAATATTCAGTGGGCAGGTTCTGGTGAGCAGCAGACGAAAATTCGGGATGCCGTCGTGAAAGCAATCGATGGTTGGAGCCAAGCACACCATCAGGGTGCTTATGACAGCAAGAATGCTCAGGAAGCTGCCGAATGGCTGAATAAGAATTCCGGTGTGACTGGAAACACTGAACAAGTGGCAAATAACAACGTTCTGAGCATGATCGCCGCTAATCTGAACGGCACTGGTATTGACTGGAAGATGACGAGCGCGGAAACCCCGCCCCTCACCGGGCTCGATGCCGGCTACTGGTTGTTCCTCACTGACACGGTTGATAATACGGCTACCGATAAGGCGACCGATA
>CAJMPM010000137.1 GCA_905215225.1 uncultured bacterium | reverse complement strand
TGAGCTTGAGGTGCTGATCGATAAGGCTGATGTTGTAGTCGATGCCATTTTTGGTACCGGTTTTCATGGTGATCTTCGTGCGCCGTTTTCAATCTGGATCCCCACGGTCAATGAAAATGCCGATCGCGTTGTCTCCATCGATGTTCCCTCGGGCCTGAATGCCGAGACGGGTGTGGTGGATGACGACTGCATTCGTGCCGAGCGTACGGTGACGATGATTGCTCCCAAGATCGGCTTATACAGCGCTGACGGTCCCGAATATGCAGGCGATCTGGTCTGCGGCGGTCTGTATGACCGCCTTGATGAGGTTATTGACGATGTCGACCATGCTGCCGAGATCGTGGAACCCGGTGACCTTGTGGACTATTTTGCTCCGCTGCCTACGAATATCGATAAGTACTCGCGCGGCTCGGTGCTCATTGTTGCCGGATCGGCGCAGTATCCTGGTGCGGCCATTATGGCTGCCAAGTCCGCTGCCCGCGCAGGCGCCGGCTATGTGGCAGTCGCGACTCCGGATGCGTGTGCCAACCTTATCCGCATGGCGCTCCCCTCGATTCCGGTCTTTGCTATTCCATCTGATTCCCGCGGTTCTTTTGGTGCCGCTGCGCGCATGACGGTATGTGAGATTGCCAAGAAATATAGCTGCGTGCTGTGTGGTCCCGGCATGACGACATCTGCCGGTGCCATGCAGGTGGTTTCGGGTCTGCTTGAGCTCGACGTACCGCTTATCTTGGATGCCGATGCTCTCAACTGCCTTGCCAAGATTGCAATCGATGGCATCGACAGTAATCCCGAGATGTATCGTCGTGAGCAGCCGCTCGTTATGACGCCGCATTATCGTGAGCTTTCGCGTCTCGTCGCCGGCGACGAGGGCACTGACCTTGGAACCGCGATTGCCGCCGCGCAAAAGCTTGGCTGGGCCGCCGGTTCCGATAACCTCGTTGTTATCGCTAAGGGCCCGACGACGGCCATTTGCGGTGTTGAGCGCGTGCTGCTGCCGCTCTCTGGCCCGGCGTCGTTGGCGACCGCTGGCTCGGGTGACGTCCTTGCGGGTTGTCTGGCCGGCACGCTAGCCACCATGCGCGACGAGATGGACCGCTGGGAGCTGCTGTACTCGTATGCCGTCGCGCTTCATAGCTATGCCGGTTTTGCCGCGGCGACGGAGTTTGGCGAGAAGAGCGTTATCGCGACCGATCTTATCGACTTGATCGGTCCCGCCATGGAGTTGGCGGCAAAGGATGCGCTCGATGATCTGGGAATCACGGACGAAGGGTCGGATGACTAATTATGAATAAAGCCGATTTGACGCGTTGGTCCTGGGTCGAGATCGACCGCGGGGCGCTTCGCCGCAACACGAGGGCCTATAAGAATTTGCTGAATCCGCGTCAGCGCCTGTGCTGCGTGGTTAAAGCCGACGCTTATGGTCATGGAGCTGTTGAGTGCGCCAAGATTATGTATTCGGCCGGCGCCGACATGTTTGCCGTGGCGACGGTTAACGAGGGCGTTGAGCTCCGACAGGGCGGGATTACGAAACCCATCCTCATCCTGAGCGAGCCGCCTATCGAGGCCATTCCGACGTTGCTCGAGTTCGATATCATGCCCTCGGTCTATACGTCCGACTTTGCTCTTGCGTATGGCGAATGTGCCGTCGCGGCGGGCAAGGTGGGCAAGTATCATCTCGCCATCGAGACGGGTATGAACCGTATTGGCGTACATTACACGCAGGTGATCGACTTTGTCCGTGGTATTGATTTCCATCGCGGCATTCAGTGCGATGGCGTATTTACGCACTTCGCCACGGCCGATGAACCTTCGGGCTGGGACTACAAGCTGCAGTGTCAGCGCTTTACCGAGGCCGTTCAGGCCATTAAGGATGCGGGTTTTGAGTGCGGTATCGTGCATTGCGCCAACACGCCGTCCTCGATGCTCGACCCCTCGATGCATTTTGATATGATTCGCGCCGGCGTTGGCTTGTATGGCATGCAGCCGTGCGAGCTGAGTAGCCGTGTGATGCAGCTCGATCCCGTTATGAGCGTTCATGCGCGCGTGACGCGCGTGGCACACCCTGCGATGGGTGAGGGCGTGGGCTACGGTTTTACCTACCGCGTACCGCGCACACGCGTTCAGATCTGCACGCTGCCGATCGGATATGCCGATGGTCTTTCGCGTACGCTCTCCAATCGTATGGACGTGCTGTATCGCGGTGAACGCATTCGTCAGGTGGGTAACATCTGCATGGACCAGTTTATGGTCGCTATCCAGTCCAATCCGGCGCATGAGATTCCCGAGGCCGAGCATGGCGACGAGATGATCATTGTCGGCCGCGATGGTGATGCCGAGATCACCATGGACGAGATGGCTCGCCTGCGCGGCACGATTAACTACGAGGTTGCTTGCGGCTTTGGCATGCGTCTCGACAAGGTCTACGTGTAGGAGCCGCTATGGGCGTCATGCACATCCCCGGCCATACCCATCAGGCACCACGTGAGGTCGCACTCGAGGAAATTGAGGCCGTTCTGGGCGATTGTCACCTCTGCCAGCTCTACCAGTCGCGTCACAATATCGTGTTTGGCGTGGGAAACCCCCGCGCTCGCGTCATGTTTATCGGTGAGGCGCCGGGTCGCAACGGGGATTTGCAGGGCGAACCCTTTGTGGGGGCGGCGGGTGAAGACCTCAACGGCATTTTGTCCCTGGCAGGTCTTAAGCGCGAGGACGTCTATATCGCCAACGTGCTTAAGTGTCGCCCGCCGGGAAACCGCAATCCGCGTCCCGAGGAAGTGCTGGCTTGCTCACCGTTTTTGCGCGAGCAGATTCGAAGCATCTGGCCCGATATCATCGTGACGCTCGGTAACCCCGCAACGCACTTTGTGCTCAAGACCGAGATCGGCATTACCAAGCTGCGCGGCAGGTTCCATCAGATGGGCCACTTTGTGGTGATGCCGACGTTTCATCCTGCGGCGGCGCTGCGCAATCCGGCGTGGCAGGAGTTGCTGGAGGAAGACTTTAAGATGCTGGGCGACTATCTGGAGCGGCACCCCGCGCCGGAGACCGCCTCGGAATAATAAGGAGCGCATATGTCCCTGGAGCGCCTGGGGGTAGGTACCTATAGAACGGCTCGTACTGCCGATACGGAGCATTTTGGCGAGCTGGTCGCACCGTGTCTAGAAGATGGCGATGTGCTGATTTTGACCGGCGGCCTCGGGGTGGGCAAAACCCACTTTACCAAGGGCGTTTCGCGCGCTCTGGGCGATGAGCATATGGTCACGAGCCCTACGTTCGCACTCATGGCCGTTCATGACCAAGGGCGTATTCCGCTGTTCCATTTTGATCTGTACCGCCTGGAGCATGCCTACGAGCTTGAGGATACGGGCATTTTTGACGTGCTGGGCTATGAGGGTGTTTGCCTGCTGGAATGGGGCGAGCAGTTTCAGGATGAGCTGACGGATGAGTATCTTTCGGTGACGCTTAAGCGCGATGAGGACGACAGCGACGTGCGAACGATAACGCTCGAGGCACACGGCGAGCGCGCGAATGAGCTTTCCCATTTGATAGATAAGGCTGTACAAGATGAGCTTGCATAACGACAACGCGCTGGTGGTGGCGCTTGACACATCGACCGACATGCTTGCCTGCGCGGCAAGCTGGATTGATGCGCAGACAGGCGAGGCAAAGCTCGTGAGTGGCGACCACATGTGTCGCCGCCACGCCAACGTTGAGCGCGTGAATACCGTTGATGGCGTGCTGGCTCAAGCCGGTCTGGATCGCAGCGATGTTGGTTGCTATGTGGTCGGTCGCGGCCCGGGGTCCTTTACGGGTGTGCGCATCGGCATCTCCACTGCCAAGGGCCTCGCGCGTGGTGCCAATGTTCCGCTGCTGGGCGTGTCGACGCTCGACGCTTGCGCTTGGACGGCGTGGAAGGCTGGCGTGCGCGGCAAGCTTGGTATCTTGGCCGATGCTATGCGCGGTGAGGTATATCCGGCGCTGTATATGCTGGTCGATGAGGGTCCCGAGCGTCAATTTGAGCGCGAACACGTGGTCAAGGCCGCCGTGGCGCTCGATGAGTGGCGCCAAGCAGCGGACTGGGACCAGGTTCAGCTGACCGGTGACGGTCTCGTGCGTTATGGCAAGCTGCTGGGTGAGGACGAGATCGCCCGCTGCGTGGAGCGCGACCTGTGGTGGCCTTCGGGCGAGGGCTTGCTGCTCGCGCACGCTGCGGGTGACGGCGATCCGGCTCGCGTCCTGCCGATTTACACGCGCCTTTCGGATGCCGAGGAAAACGAGCGCAAGCGTCTTGGTCTTGCCGAGAGTGCGCAGAGCGAAATTACGGGTGTTGCCGATGAGCTCGCCGGTCGTCATCTGCAGTTCCGTCCCATGGGCGCGGCGGATGCCGAGGGCGCGAGCGCGTTAGAGGCTGCCTGCTTTGAAGGTGCCGGACACAAGGCGTGGACGCCGGGCATGTTCCTGTCCGAACTGGGCGAGGACGTCGCTGCGCCGCGTAGTTGGTGGGTGGCACACGACGACGGCAAGCTGCTGGGCCTTGCCGGCGGTATGGTCGTGGACGGTGATGTGCAGATTCTGGATGTCGCCGTCGACCCGGCACATCGCCGCGAGGGCATTGCCCGCAAGCTGCTGTCGCACGTGAGCTATGATGCCCAGATGCTCGGCTGCACCACGGCTTCGCTCGAGGTCGAGGACGGTAACGAGGGAGCGATCGCGCTTTATAACGCTCTGGGCTTTACCGAGGCAGGACGGCGCCGCGGCTACTATGGTGCCGGCAAGGATGCCATCGTCATGACGGCGCCGCTGCCCCTGGTGCTTCCGGTAGACAATGCTTCGCCCGCGCCGACGGCGGCAGAGCAGCGCGTATGGCCGCTGCCTGCTCCTGGGCGCTCCGAG
>CAJMPM010000136.1 GCA_905215225.1 uncultured bacterium | reverse complement strand
CACCAAACGCAACGCCTCACCCGTCGCCAGCTCGCGCACGGGCTCGGCACCGCCAAAGCAATCACTCACGATCACGTCGTAGCGACGCTGCCCCACGCTCGTCACGCCCAGGTACGAACGAGCCTCGGCGGTTATCAGCCGCAAGCGATCGCCCGCCGCGCGCTCCAGCTCGTCTAGGTAGAACCAGCGGCGCGCCAGGCGCGTAATCTCTCCGTCATACTCGATAACGTCCATGCGCATGCCCTCGTGCGACAACAGCGCAAACTTGGGATAGGCAAACCCGCCGCCGCCCAGCATGAGCATACGGTCGATACCATGCCCGTAAGCATCACGCATTGCGTCCTCGGCCTCAAACACATCGTCGAACGCACGATAGTACGCAAAGACGGGCTCCGCCCAGCGCTCGCCGACATAGCTCGCGCTTTGGTAGACGCCACCTTGCACGAGCACACGGACCTCGTCACCGCCCTCGTCGTGCACGCGTCTCACACGTGCCAACCCGTTGCGGGTTCGCGCGACCTGCAGACAGGCAGCGCGAACAGCAACGGCGGCCGCACCCAGCGCCGCAGCTCCCAGGGCAACGCCGGCAACGACGCCGGCAGAAACACTCGGCTTGTTCATCTAGAGCTCCTTTTGCAGATAGAGTCCGTGGTCATAAAAACCCAAATGGCGGTAGTACTCGCGCGTACCGATCGCGCTAATCACGTTGATGCGCGTATAGCCCGCATCCCGGGCAATCTCGCAGGCGCGCTCCACCAGCGACCGCCCCAGCCCATGATGCTGAGCCGCCTGGCCCTGATCTCCCACACGTGCCGCCATGCCATACACGTGCACCTCGCGAATCATCGCCTCGTCCGGCGTCGTCGGCAACTCGTCTGCGTGCGCGGTAACAAACGCACGATCGGGCAACGACAGGCGCAAAAAGCCGGCGATCTTGCCTTCGAGCGTCACCCACTGCAAAAAGCGCTCGCGCGTCACCGGCGTCTCGTACGCCACTTCCTCGTCAAGGGTCAACTCGTCCAGGTCGGCACCCGCCGTGCTGATCTCGCGATAGCGAATCTCACGCACCGTCGCACCATCACCCCGAGCAGCCAGGCGGTTCTCAACGAGCTGGCGCAGGTTGGGCTTCTTGTTGCCCACCATAATGTCGTCGGAGCTAAAGTCACGAATCATACGGCTGATGCGACAGAACGCCGGCGTCACCACGATGTCGTCGGCCAGCACATCGAGCAGCTCTTCCTCGGTATAGGGGCGCCACTCGCCGCGCTCATAGCGGCCCACCAGACGCGAGCCCTCGATGAGCGCGCACGGGTAGACCTTGACCTCGTCGGGCATAAAGGCCCCCTCGGTCATAAAGCGCTCGTAGTCGCGCTTGTCCCCCTCGGGCGTGGCGCCCAGCAAGTTGAGCATAAAGTGCGCGTGGATCTTAAAGCCAAACAAGCGCGCAAGCGAAAACGCCCGCTCGATCTGCGCCACCGAAATGCGGCGCTCGTTGATATCGAGCAAATGTTGGTCGAGACTCTGAATACCCATCTGAATCTTGGTGCAACCCAGGCGGCGGATGAGCGTGAGGGCCTGCGGCGTTACGGCATCGGGGCGCGTCTCGATAACGAGCCCCACCACGCGATGCTTCGCCGTCTCGTTGATGCGCTGCTGACGCTCAAGCTCCTCCATCGTTGCCGTCTGCCACTCGGCAGCCTCGCCCCATGGCGTACCGGGGCCGTACAGACGACGCACTGCGCGGTTATAGCCACCAACGACAGCATCCACACGCCCCTGCTCGTCGGCAACGCCGGCAGCAAGCTCAGCCTCGTCTGTCGCAATGCCGGCAGCCCGATAGCGCTCGCGGCGCTCTGTTACCACCGGCGGCAGGGCATCGGCGGGAGCGTCATCGAGCAGGCGCCCTGCCTCGGCACGGCTGATGCCCGGACGCGCCAACATGGGGTTGGCCGCCACGCCCGCTACCGCATCATCATTGAGTGCACGAAAGAGCTCCGACATAAACCATGTCTGGTACCCTTGCGGATAGTCGCTCCAGGTGCCACCGAGCACGATGAGCTCTATCTTGTCGGTCGCATGCCCCATCTGCGAAAGCGCGGTCAGACGAGCGCTCACCTGCAGATACGGGTCAAAGCAATTTTGCTCTGCACGGGCGCACGCCGGCTCGGCGTGCAGATAGCTTTTGGGCATGCGCAGATCGTTGGGGCAAAACAGGCAATCGCCCGAGCATGGCCAGGGCTTGGTGATGACGGTAATGGTCGCCACGCCCGAAGCCGTGCGACGAGGCTTCATGCGCAGGACCTGCAGCAGTTGACGCTCCAATTCGGCATCGACATTCCACCCAGCCCACCGAGCCGGCTCCTCACGTTTTACCCGCTGGTAGAACGGCAGCAGACGGCGCTTGGCCAAATCGCGTTTGTCGGCGCCCTCACGGCGCGCCTCGGCATGTATCAGTTTGACGAGCGCTTTGTCGTCCACGGTCTCGCCGCGACGCAGAGCCTCGAGTATGTTCAAGATAATCTGTTCCATGCCCCCATTGTAAAGGCAAAGGCGCCGAAGCCGATCTCGGCTTCGGCGCCTTCATCAAACAGCGCGTCTAAGCATCTATGCTTGCGGACCAGCCCGCAGCCATCATTCCGAATCAAACGACATGTCGCCCGAACCGACCTCAAAACGATACGTGGCGGACTTATCGCCATTATCGAATTCAAGATTCAAAATGGTCTCGCCGTCGTAGCCAAGCGGAAGGAAATCGCTCTCGAAGTCGCCACTGCCCAAGGTGAGGCTCGCCTTAAAGCCCGTAGAGCTCGGAACCGTCATCTCCACATCGCCCGAGCCCACGCTCACGTCCATCGACTTCGCGGGGGCCTGGTAGAGCTCGAACGTCACATCGCCCGAACCGACCTCAGCGCTGAGCGCATCAGTCACACTGCCCGTAAACTCTACATCTCCCGCACCCAGGAAAAGGTCGAAACCATCACAGATGACACCGACAATCTGCAGATTGCCCGAGCCCACGTGCGCGTTGACTCCCTTCAGATGTTCGGCAACACGGCGCGGCAGCTCGACCGTAACTGAGCGATCGATTGCCTTACCGTCATCACTTCCAAACTGGGAAACCTTGAGCGTCGAGTCCTCGACGGATGCGATGTTTTGCGTCGCGGCCTTGGAGGCATCCATACCATTGGCAACGCGTCCCCGCTCGATAACGCGAGCCTTGTTGCCATCAACAACCTTGACGTCCACCGAAGCCGCATTGATATCGAAATCGAGGTAGCGGAACTCATCGGCATCAAAAGTCATGCTCGAAAGCTGCTGAGGCCGAGCGGAATAGTTGCCGCTATTCAAGGAATCGTCCTCGTCAAACATATCGTCAAAATCAGACAAATGGCCAGATAGAATACCGGGCGTACGTACCATATCGGAATGAGCCAATAGCCGCGAAGTGCCAAAGACAAGCCCGATAATAAGCACAACCGCTCCGATGCCAACGCCCAAGCGTACCTTGGATTCATGCGAAAGCTTCATCATTCGTCACCTTCTTTGGCACATGGCTCAGCGGTGGCCGCGGTAGCCACGTCAGCGTCAACCGAAGCGGAAACGTCCTTCCCCTTAGTCATAGCGACCGCCGGTGCCGGACCAACCTGAATATCCCCGCGCGCCCAATCACCATCGAGCGCACGCGCCACCCAGTGATAGATGGGAATCGTAAAGAAGATCAGTGCGGCAAAGGGGCCGGCGCCAAACAGGAGCATCAGCAAAAAGAACAGCAGCCAGCACACAGCCCAATACGGGAACGACTGGAACGGACCTTTCACCGGAGTCACGCTGGTCGCACCGGCACCCGTCACCTGAGCCGTCGCCGCATTGGCGGCCTGCGCGCTCCAACTCGCCGCCTGCGCCGCCTTGGCCGCGGCATCACTCGCCTGTGTTGCCGCCTCGGTGGCGCGCGCCGCTGCCTCATGGGTGCGGGCACGCTCCGCGGCCTCGGCCTCGCGCTGACGGGCGCGGTCCTCGTTCTCAAATTCGATATCGTCCTCGATCTCGTCACTCGGATTGAGGAGCTCGTCCAAACTCACGCCATAGAGTTTTGCGAGCGAGATCAGGTTCTCGGTATCGGGCGAGCTCTCCGCACGCTCCCATTTACTGACCGCCTGGCGCGACAGTCCCAGCTTTCGTGCCAGCCCTTCTTGGCTAAAACCCTTCCTGCGACGAAGGTCGGCGAGCCGCTGCGCAGTTTCTACATTCATGGTTCCTCCTATGTGATGCCAGCCGTGCCGCCGGACCGTTTTTGTTCTTAAGGCGCCTTGCACAGTTAAAAATGTATCCGCCACCGCCAAAAGCATGCCACCTATTCTAGTGAGATTTTTGACAACCGGCGGTTGCGGGCACATATGAGCTGCGGAAATGTGTCCAAACAAAGCAATGACCCGTAGCTTGGTTGTCCCCGTTGCGGCGTTAACGGTAGTATGGTCGTACTGTTTATTCCGCACCGCCAACGGAGGGAGTCCCGCGCCGTGAACCGCGATTTCGCCTCATCGCTCATCCAGCTCAACAACACGTTCTATCGCGAGCACTCCGCCTCCTTCTCCGATACGCGCCAGGCCCCGTGGCCCGGCTGGGTGCGCACCATGGACATCGCGCTCGGGCAGCTCGACGTCGCCACGATCGATCATCCCGTCCGCGTCTTCGATCTCGCCTGCGGCAATATGCGATTCGAGAACTTTGCCGCCGGCGGCGCACTTGCCGCCAAGGGCGTCGACGGCGCAAACCCCTCGGCGGATGCCAGCTGCCCGGTTGAGTTCTATGGTGTCGACTCGTGCCAAGACCTGGCCATCGATGCTCATGGCCACGCGCTGCGCATTCCCAACCTGCACTTCCAGGAGCTCGATGTGC
>CAJMPM010000135.1 GCA_905215225.1 uncultured bacterium | reverse complement strand
CGGTGTAGAGCTGAAGCGCCTCGTGAAGGCGGAGCAGCGTGTACTTCTTAACACCGGGCATGAGCTTATTGCGCGTCGACTGGATGGCGGAATGCAGGGAAACAGCAAGCGTGAACTGCTCGGGGATGTCGGCAAATTTGCGAATACCGGGAATAACGCCGCTGGTAGAGACGGTGAGGTGACGAGCGCCGATACCGATGCCGTCGGGGTCGTTGAGGATTCGCAGCGCCTTGAGAACCTCGTCGTAGTTGGCAAACGGCTCGCCCTGGCCCATGAAGCCAACGCTCGTGGAGCGCTCGCCAAAGTCGTTGGATACATGAAGTACCTGGTCGACGATCTCTTGAGCGGTCAGAGAGCGCTTGAGGCCGTTGAGACCGGTAGCGCAAAAGGCACAACCCATGCCGCAGCCTGCCTGGGTGGAAACGCAGACGGAAAGCTTGTTGCGACGGGGCATGCCGACAGTCTCGACGGAAACGCCGTCGTGGTACTCGAGCAGATACTTGCGCGAGCCATCTTTGGAAACTTGCTTGGTGAGTTCAGTGGGCGTGTCAAAGGCAAAAGCCTCTTTAAGCTGCTCGCGGAAAGCCTTGGGAAGGTTGGTCATATCGTCGAACGAACAAACGTTCTTCTCGAAGACCCATTCGATGAGCTGCTTCGCGCGGAAGGCGGGCTGGCCAAGTTCGGCCACGAGCTCGCGAATATCGTTTTGGCTCAAGTCGCGAATGTCCTGAGATTTAGTCCTGGGATTCATGGAAGCCTTTCGATTTTGGGGAAACGTAGAGGGTATCGCTACAATATGGTATCAGCTGCAGAAATTATAGAGGAGGAGTCTGCCCATGCCGGGTAAAAGCCTAGAGAACATGCACGTAGCGGTCTTGGCGGGCGGTCATTCCGCCGAGCGCGAGATCTCGCTCAATTCGGGAAAGAACGTTGTGGTGGCACTGAAGGAAGCCGGCTACACCTCGGTGGAGCTGCTCGACACGGCCGC
The DNA here is from genome assembly GCA_905215225.1 of uncultured bacterium. GTDB lineage: Bacteria > Actinomycetota > Coriobacteriia > Coriobacteriales > Coriobacteriaceae > Collinsella. Next base: position 3,909 of record CAJMPM010000135.1, on the reverse strand, counting down.
CGATGACTTTATGGTGACTATGGCGACCGGAGGCTTCGACGTGGCATTTATCGCCATGCACGGCGCCGGCGGTGAGGATGGCGCCATGCAGGGGGCCATGGAGACGCTGGGTATTCCCTACACGGCGTCAGGCGTGCTCGCCAGCGCATGTGGCGCCGATAAAGAGGTTTCAAAACTTCTGTATGCCAGGGCGGGCATCCCCATTGCCCCCGGCCTGGCGCTTGAGGCGGGCGACGAGGTCGATATCGATCGTATCGTCGAGATTTGTGGCGAGCGGTGCTTTGTAAAGCCCGCCGTCAACGGCTCCAGCTACGGCATTTCGATCGTTCACGAGCCCTCAGAGCTGCCGGCGGCAATCGCCAAGGCTTTTGAGTACGGCGATAAAGTGCTGGTCGAAAAGTGCATCGAGGGAACCGAGATCACTGTGGGCGTGTACGGCGAGGACGACGTGCGCGCGCTGCCGATTGTGGAGATTCGCAAGCCTGAGGACTGCGAGTTCTACGACCTGGATGTGAAGTACGTCGACCCCACAGACATCCACCGCATTCCGGCGCAGATTTCGCCCGAAAACTATGCGCGTGCCCAGGAACTTGCCTGTGCGGCCCATAAGGCCCTCGGCTGTCTGGGCGTTTCGCGCAGCGATTTTATCGTAAGCGAGGACGGCCCTGTCATTCTCGAGACCAACACCATTCCCGGCATGACCGATACGTCGCTGTATCCCGATGAGATTCGCCATACCGACGACATGACGTTCCCGCAAGTGTGCGACAGCCTGATCCGTATGGGTCTCCGTCGAGCGGGCGTTGCATGCTAATTGAGGACGCCGTATCTCCTGGAACGCCGCAGTTTGTCATCGATTCTTACGCCACGCTCGCCGAGCGCGCTAAGACGCAGTCGTTTGGCCTCATCGAGGAGGACGTAATCGTCCTCGATACCGAGACCACGGGTCTTTCGGTGCAGGACAACGAGTTAATTGAGATTTCCGCGGCCCGCCTTTCGGGCCGCGAGGTCATTGACCGCTTTGATACGTTCGTGCATCCCAAGCAGCTGATTCCTGCAGAGATTACCGAGCTCACGAGCATTACGAACGCCGATGTGGCAGATGCTCCGTCGGCCGTCGAGGCCGTCGCGGCACTCGCCGACTTTGTGGGCGGCTGTCCTGTTATCGCGCATAACGCCACGTTTGACCGGTCGTTCATCGAATCGGTCAAGGGCGGCGTCAACGTGAGTGATATTTGGATCGATTCGTTAGCGCTATCACGCATTGCGCTTCCGCGCCTGATATCGCACAAACTGTCCTTTATGGCCGACTTGTTTGGGTGCGATTCGGTATCGCACCGTGCGAACGCCGACGTTGATGCCCTGTGCGGTGTGTGGCGCGTGCTGTTGGTCGCACTTACCGACCTGCCTTCGGGCCTTATGGCGCGCTTGGCGGACATGCACGCGGACGTGCCTTGGTCCTATCGCCCCATTTTTTCTTTTTTGGCTGGCCAGAACCCGGGTTCGATATTTTCACTCAGCGCCGCCCGTGCCGATGTGCTCAAGGCCGATCGCGCAGACGATCGCGTTGATGCGGACGAGTTGTCGGTCCTTAAGATGCCGAGCCGTGAAGAGGTCGAGGCGGATTACGCCCCCGGCGGCCTGGTCAATCGTATGTACCCCACCTATGAGCCGCGCGATGAGCAGATCGCGATGGCGGTTGAGGTGCGCGATGCGCTGGTCACGGGTACCCATCGCGTGATCGAGGCAGGCACGGGCGTCGGTAAGTCGATGGCCTATCTCGTGCCCTTCGCCGAGGCTGCCCGCCGAAACAACATTACCGTCGGCATCGCGACCAAATCGAATAATCTTGCCGATCAGCTTATGTACCATGAGCTGCCAAAGCTCGCCGAACAGCTGGACGGGGGCCTGTCGTTTTGTGCACTCAAGGGCTATGACCACTATCCGTGTCTGCGCAAGCTCGAGCGTATGAGCCGTGGTCAGGTTGAGATCACCACCAAGCGCGATCCCGCTGACACGCTCACGGCGGTTGCGGTGATCATGGCATATGTGTGCCAATCTGCCGATGGCGACCTCGATTCACTCGGTATTCGCTGGCGCAGCGTCAACCGTCCCGACTTTACGACGGCTTCGCGCGAGTGTGCTCGTCGTCTGTGTCCGTTCTTCCCCGACAAATGCCTGGTCCACGGGGCGCGCCGCCGTGCGGCACATGCCGACGTGGTGGTTACCAACCATTCCCTGCTGTTCCGCAACGTGGCCGCCGAGGGAAGGATTTTGCCTCCGATTCGTCACTGGGTGGTCGACGAGGCCCATTCCATCGAGCGCGAGGCTCGTCGCCAATGGGCGCGCGTGGTTTCGGCAGATGAGTCGCGCGTGCTGTTTGAGCGCTTGGGTGGGTCGAGTGCCGGCGCGCTGAGTCAGGTTTCCCGTGACCTGGCCACTTCCGAGGGCTCCACGCTCTACCTGGGACTCACCGCCAAAGCAACGTCGACGGTTGCCCGCGCGAGCATGGCGATTGCCGATGTGTTCGATGGCGTGCGCGAGCTTGGCCGCCGTGCCCGCGGGGGCTATGACAACGCGAATCTGTGGATTGGCCCCGAGCTGCGCGAGTCGGATGACTGGCACGATTTTTTGCAGTCGGCCCATACCGCAATTGATGCACTGGACCAGGCGGATAAAAGCGTAGACGCGCTGGTGCAAGCTGTCGCTGCCGATAAGCCCGAGGTCGTCGTCGACCTGGGCGACATTTCGCGCCGTCTGCACGAGTTGGTCGAGAATCTCAAGCTCATCATTGAGGGTACGGATGAGCACTACGTGTACTCGCTGCAGGTTAACCGTCGGCTGCGTGCGGGCGGGGAGTCTATGACCGCCGAGCGCATCGATATCGGCGAGGCCCTGGCGAACGAGTGGTTGCCCGAGGTGCACACGGCCATCTTCGCTTCGGCGACCATGACGGTGTCCAAGAGCTTTGAGCATTTCAACCATGCCGTCGGCCTCGATCGCATCGGTGCGTCGACATCCTCATCGCTGCACCTGGATTCGAGCTATGACTTTGACTCGAATATGGCCGTGGTCGTGGCGGGGGACATTCCCGATCCGCGCGATCGTGAGCGCTATCTGTCGGCGCTCGAGTGCGTGCTGGTCGATGCCCATCTCGCCATGGGTGGATCGGTGCTCACGCTCTTCACTAACAGGCGCGATATGGAGGATCTGTATGCCCGTGTCGAGCCCAAATTGGCGCGAGCGGGCCTGGAGCTCAATTGCCAGCAACGCAACTCGTCCCCGCGTCGCCTGCGCGATCGGTTTATCAACGAGCCGACCTCATCGCTCTTTGCGCTCAAGGCCTTTTGGGAGGGCTTTGACGCCAGCGGCGAGACACTGCGTTGCGTCATTATCCCCAAGCTGCCGTTCTCGAGCCCCACGGATCCTCTTTCGTGTGAGCGCAACCTGCGCGAAGACCGCGCCTGGGCGCGCTACTCGCTGCCCGAGGCGGTGCTCGAAGTCAAGCAAGCCGCCGGCCGTCTCATCCGCTCGTCAACCGATTGCGGTGTGCTCATCTTGGCAGATCCGCGCTTGGTGACAAAGGGCTACGGCAAGAAGTTCTTGACGTCGCTGCCCACGACTTCCTACCAGCGTATCGAGTCGGCACAGATCGGTCATTATTTGCAGCTGTGGCGTGCACGCCACGAGCGACGCCGTTAAAGCGGGCAGGTCAGGCTCTTCGCCATATCGCATAGACGCTTTGCCGAGGCGGGGTCATCCAGTATGCGGATGGCTCCGCCCGCTGCGATTACCTGGCTCAGTAGCCAACGCTCGGAGCCGTAATGCACAGTTACCGTTGCCATGTCTGCCCCGCCGCGCTCGATTAGGGTGATGCCGGCCCAGTCCAGATGCTCCGCCATATCGAAT